>DAOLFO010000232.1:0-5464 GCA_035326305.1 Chitinophagaceae bacterium | reverse complement strand
GGCTTCTTCCCGGTTGATATCAATCCCCGGCTGAATGCTTACCTTGCTGCTTAACTTATATTGAAGAGTAGTGCGGAATACACTGCTGTTGAATTTGGCTATATCCTGGTGGCCGGGCTCTGTGGTCAGCACGGAAGTGCCTGCTATAAAATCTTTTCTTTTGCTTTCCGTTTTGCGGCGATAATCAGTAAATGACAAGACACTGCTCAACTGCAGCCGGTCACTGGCAAACCACTCACCCTGCACCTGGTGCATAAAGCGGGAGGTAATATAATTTTGGTCAAACGCCGTATAGGCAGGGCTGATTTTTCCGCGGCTGGTAATCGTTTCATCCAGCCCGTCAAGCCGGTAATACACATTGAGTTTACCTGCACGATATCCAACTTTGACATGGCCTAAAAACTGCTCTTTGGGTTTCCAGCTTTTATCCCTGCCAAAATCATCACCACCAAACCCGTTAAAGTCAATATATGAAACGCCGCCACTCAGGTTCCAGCCTTTCTTTTGCCAGGCGGCGGCTAAATGCTGCTGATGCAGGCCCTGGTAGCTGAAGGGATAATACTCTGTACCGGCTGTTTCTTCCTGCACTCTTGCTGAAACAGTCAGGCTTTCCTGCCCGGGCTTTTTTGTAATAATATTGATTACTCCTGCCAGCGCATCAGAGCCATACGAAACAGACATAGGGCCTTCCACCACTTCAATGCGTTCGATGCTGTTGATATCTATTTGCCCCAGGCTTTCTCTTACATCGTTTCTGTCAACCAGCGGCACACCGTCCAGCAATATTTTAATGCTGCGGCCGCTCATGCCCATCATCTGCACATCTGTTGTGCCCAGTGTATTATCATTTACCAGCCGGAAACCCAGCTCTGTGCTCAGCACCTGCTGCACATTGCTGGCATTGCGCAGCCTGATGCGCTCTGCAGGAATTACTTTGACCTGGTAAACAGAATTTTTGAGTGACTGCGGCTTATACTGCCCTGTCACCACTACTTCCTGCAAATCTTTAGACAAAACAGAGTCTTGTTGTGCCACAGCAGAAAATGCTATCAGCAAAAGAGGCAGGATAATACAGGAAATGCGGCTATACATATACATCTTCAGTTTCAGTTCCCTCTCTGTGGAATTTTACAGCAGATAATAACGCTGCTAAACAGAAATAAAAAAGTCACCGCAAAGGTGACCCTGTTCATTTCATTTTATTTTCTGTAAAAGGAAAAGGATTTACGAAAAAGGAAAAAGGAACTTATCCATGACTTTTGTATGACAAATGATTGAGCGCTGTTCGTTAGCCGATGGCAGTTGAGATTGGCCGACTCATCACTCACTATTCATTACTCATCATTGATTTCTCATAATTCATCACTCACTAAAAATTTTTCCGTTATTTCAATTGTCTGCCGGATATCCGCTGCGCTAAGCGCATGGTTCAGAAACCAGCTTTCAAAAGGAGAAGGTGGCAGGTAAATACCATTTGCCAGCAGGTAATGAAAATATTTTTTAAACCGGTCATTGTCTGCTGCGGCAGCGGAAGCAAAATCAACAACAGGCTTATCTGAAAAGTGCACACTAATCATGCTTCCCAACTGGTTTATTTGCACCGGAACCTGGTGCTTCGCAAAAACGGCCAACAGTCCATCGCGGAGCTGCGATGTCAGCGCATTCAGCTCTTTATAAATGGAAGGTTTTTCTTTCAGCTCTTTTAGTAATGTATATCCTGCAATCATCGCAATGGGATTGCCGCTCAATGTGCCGGCCTGGTACACTTTGCCCAGCGGCGCCACCTGTTCCATTATCTGCCTTTTACCACCAAAAGCGCCAACGGGCAAGCCGCCTCCTATCACTTTGCCGTAGGCAACCAAATCAGCATTTATTCCTAAAAACTCCTGTGCACCACCGGCAGCTAAACGAAATCCCGTCATCACTTCATCAAAGATGAAAACAATCCCTTCTTCATCACAGATACGGCGAAGCCCTTCCAGGAATCCCTGCTGCGGAATAATGCAGCCCATATTACCCGCCACCGGCTCAATGATAATAGCTGCAATTTTTCCTTTATGCTCCTGCACTAATTGCTCCACAGCCATCAAATCATTATAGGGTGCTACCAATGTATCCTGCGCCACCGCTTCACTGATGCCCGGCACTGCCTGTATATCCAGCGTGGCCACGCCACTTCCTGCTTTTACTAAAAAAGCATCTGCATGGCCGTGGTAACAACCTTCAAACTTGATGAATTTATTTTTCCCGGTATACCCCCTTGCCACCCGCAGGGCACTCATGCACGCTTCGGTACCGCTGCTTACCATCCGTATCAAATCCACATTCGGCACCATGCTTTTTATCAGCTCCGCCATTTCTATTTCCAGCTCCGTAGGCGCACCAAAGGAAGTACCGGATGCTGCTTTTTCCTGTATGGCTTTTACCACCGGCCCATACGCATGGCCCAGTATCAGCGGGCCCCAACTGGCGATATAATCTATATACCGGTTATCATCTGCATCATAGAGGTAAGCGCCTGCTGCTTTTTTGATAAACAAAGGTGTGCCGCCCACGCTTTTAAATGCCCGTACCGGGGAGTTGACACCACCGGGTATGGATTGCTGTGCCCTTTCAAAAAGG
The DNA here is from genome assembly GCA_035326305.1 of Chitinophagaceae bacterium. Lineage (GTDB taxonomy): Bacteria > Bacteroidota > Bacteroidia > Chitinophagales > Chitinophagaceae > DAOLFO01. Next base: position 2,842 of record DAOLFO010000232.1, on the reverse strand, counting down.
TTTTTGCTGGATATATATTCGTACATCTTGGCTGTTTGCTTTATTTAACCTGTTCTGCTATTAAATACAACTGCTACTCAAAACTGTTTCTCTGCGTATGCTGCGGTTATTAATCCTTACCGCAAAGGAAAATGCAAAGAAGGCGCAAAGAACGCAAAGGATTTAATCATTTGCAATAATTTTTAACAGCACAACCCATCTCTCTATTTATACTGTTGAAAAAAACGGTCTATTTCTGAAAATAATTTATCAAAATCGCCCCGGAGAGAGCCGGCTGCTATACTTACCGGTGTTTTGTACAAGCGGTAATTCAGCTCCATCACCTGTCTTTTAACAGGATTTTTTTGTGCGGATAAATAATGTTGCGGGTTTTTTACTTCAATCATCACGAATGGCTGGCCGGCTACTTCCTGCCTGAATACTTTCCTCACGTCTTTCCAATATACTTTTGCTGCCGCCATACTGCCGGAATTATCTGTAAGCCCCTCTTCATCCAGTGTCAGGCCCGGGGTTTTATCCAGCCATTTTTTTATAAGCAAAAAAGTAATCAGCCCAAACAGGACCAGTAAGATATACCCAATTGTAACAATCACAGAAGGATTATCACTTCTGATAAACCAGAACGGCCTTAGAATAAACAGTACCGCTGCCGCAACAAACACAACAGCTATTGCCAGGTTTTTAATCAGTTTGCTTTTGTTTAGCGGAATAGTTACCGGGTTATTCATTCTTGTTTTGTTATGTGAATCGGCAGTCGGCAGTCGTGAATCGGCAATCATGAATCGTTAGTGTCCGGCAGTGGTTAGTTTGCTTAGTGTCTGAAAACATCTGATAAACGGTTCTCTCATTTTTTCCATCACATCCGCACCTGCATAATTAAGGTCAGCGGCTACATCAAAGGCTGCGTCTATTTCCACTAACGAACCTCTTGCTATTTCAAAAAATCTTCTTCTTTCTATCGCTGATTTCCGGGAAGCGCCTTCCGCAATATTTAAAACTACAGATAATGCGGACCTCCGTATTTGCTGCACCATAGAAAATTTTTCTTCAGGCGGATAATCCCTGGTAATGGCATAGCAATACAAAAGCACTTTTCTTGCCAGGCGATATGCGTCCAGGTTTTGGTGATTTAAGGTTAAGAACATGGTGTTTATTTAGGTAAAATATTTCTTCAAAGGCGACCCACGATTCACGATTGCCGATTCACGGTACTCAACTCATATCTCAGCCCACCAACAATTTCACCGCCTTCTTCGCAAAATACGTTGCAATCAAGTCCGCTCCGGCACGTTTGATTGAAGTGAGCGTTTCCAGCACGGCTTTATCTTCATCCACCCATCCTTTTTCTGCTGCCGCTTTTATCATGGCATACTCCCCGCTTACATGATAAGCGCTTACCGGCACCTGCGATACGTTTTTCACCTCCCGTATAATATCCAGGTAAGTCAGCGCCGGCTTCACCATCACTATATCCGCTCCCTCCTCTATATCCATGAGCGCTTCTTTCACCGCTTCTACCCGGTTCGCATAATTCATCTGGTAGGTTTTCTTATCGCCAAAGCCCGGCGCACTATCCAGTGCATCGCGGAAAGGGCCATAAAAACAACTGGCATACTTAGCGCTGTACGCCATGATGCCGGTGCGGGTAAATCCATTTTCTTCCAGTCCTTTGCGGATAGCCCCGATGCGGCCGTCCATCATATCGCTGGGTGCCACAAAATCAGCGCCGGCAGCGGCATGGCTGATGCTCATCTTTACCAGTGCTTCCACCGTTTCATCGTTCACTATTTCGCCATCTTTTACAATGCCGTCATGCCCGTAAGAGCTGTACGGGTCCAGCGCCACATCTGTCATCACCACCATTTCCGGGACCGCCGCTTTTATTGCTTTGATACTGCGCTGCATCAGTCCCTGCTCATTCCAGGCTTCTTTCCCTGTATTATCTTTTACTTCGTCTTTTGCTTTTACAAAGAGCAGCACAGATTTTATCCCCATGCTCCACAGCTCCTTTACTTCTGCCACGGTATTATCAAGGCTCATGCGGTAGTAGCCTTTCAGCGAAGGGATTTCAAACTTTATATTTTCCCCCTCATCTATAAACAGCGGAGCAATGAAATCCGATGGCCGCAATACCGTTTCTGCCACCATTTCACGTATAGCTGCTGACTGTCTCAGTATTCTATTTCGACGTTGTAAATACATTTTTATTTATTATTTGCTGATAGCTGTTTTTTTGATTGCTGATTTATTCATGTCTGATTTGACGATTTTTTATGCTGGATTTGGCTGATTTATCTGTAGCAGCAAAAATAGCAGTAAGCTGGTTTGCTTCATTTAATAAAAGCTCCAGCATTTCCCCGTCCCGGATACCGGCCTGCTTTACTATTTCCAGCCAGTATAGACTTTCATCCGCCTCTTCCAGCACGATTTGAATTTTATAGATAAAATCCTTTCTTGATTTTGCCCGAACCGTTGCCCGGTAATTGGCACCCACAGAACCAGCCGCCCGGATTAGCCGCTTTGCAATTTCAAAACCAGCCGGTGTCCTGGGAAAGTCGCTGCAAAACCGGATAATATCCACATTAAACTTCTTTGTCCACTGCTGAAGCTCATACCTGTTCATGATGTTTATTCTTAGTTAGCAAAAGAGAATATGCGCTTCAAAAATAACAAACCCTTCAGATATCAAAATCAGAAACAATCAACAGAACACAAAATGAACAAATCAGACATGAATAAATCAGACGTCTTTACACCCACTCCTTCGGATGCAGGCATGCCTGTAACAGCTTATCTTCCTCACTTCCCGGTTCCGGCGTGTAATCATACTCAAACCTCACCG
>DAOLFO010000231.1:0-5472 GCA_035326305.1 Chitinophagaceae bacterium | reverse complement strand
GTAAAAGACCGGAAGTGTATGATGGTATCAACCAGCACTTCTTCCTTGTTTGCTTCTTTTTCCTTTGAGCTGAGCAGCGCCATCATGCTGCTAAAATCAACAGTGGCCTGCATACTGCCAGAACCATCCCGGTTAACAGAAGTAACCGACTCGGTTTCAAAACAGGCAGCAAGGCAAAAAACAATAAAGGCTGCCAGCACTGCAACAGTAAATTTTCTCATATAGTTTTATAAAGTATTAAGAAGGATCCACCCATGCTTCATTTTCCCTGAGCAGGCCAATCAGCTCTTCTACAGCCACATCGCTGTTTACATTGCGCTTTACCACTTCCTTTCCTTTGTATAAGGTGATCTTGCCGGGGCCGCTGCCCACGTAGCCAAAGTCGGCATCGGCCATTTCACCGGGACCGTTTACTATACAGCCCATAATGGCAATCTTCACTCCTTTCAGGTGATGCGTCACTGCCCGTATCCTTGCAGTGGTTTCCTGCAGATCAAATAATGTGCGGCCACAGCTCGGGCAACTGATATACTCTGTTTTAGAAATACGGGTACGGGTAGCCTGCAAAATGCTGAAGGCCGTATTATTGGTAAACTCGTAAATATCTTTTACCGGCAAATAAGTACGCCCCGTGGTTTGCAGGTTTTCCATTTTTGCACCGCTGGTATAGCCAAGGCAAATGCCGTCACCCAGTCCATCCAGCAGCAGGGCGCCGGTTTCGGTGGCAAAATGGATCAGATGTTCATCCGGTGTTTGCCAGCCGCTGTCTGTTATCAGCACCACGGGGTTTTTTATTTCCCTGGTCTGCAACTCCACAAACATCCGCCTTACGGATTGCATTGCATTCTGGTTAGTGCTGCTCAGGCAAATAACCACAGCAGGATCATTAGCCAGCGTATCAAAATGCGTAAAATCATTGATCCCGGCTGCATCACTGAAGCAGTCAATCATTACAAAATTCAGGAAGCTGCTTTTTTCCTCAGCCGCTGCAAATCCGCTGTCCTGGAAAATGGGAACATATTTTTCCTTATCCGGCGCCAGTTGCCACGCAGCAGGAAAAACAATCACTTTTAATGTACCCGGCAGCGCAAAATCAAGCAACTGATTGCCGGTGAAAATATAATCAGCCGCCGCATCTTTTATATTCCATTTGTCCGTGGCTTCATCATATACATAGCCCGCACTTTGCAAATGCTGCGCAGTTATCTTTTCTATCCTGCTCAGGTCTGCAATCACCACCGGCACATTTTTCCCGCCAATATTATCAACAGGGAAAGTTTCCCTTCTCTGGTAATTAAACGGATCGTAGCCCGGTTTTTCAATTTTTGGGACAGCCTGCTTACTATCTCCGGCAGCAGCATATCTTTTTACCAGGTCTTTGCAAACCGGTATTTCGTATTCCGGATCTTCCGTGAGCGATACGCGGATAGTATCACCAATACCATCTTCCAGCAACGCCCCGATGCCGATAGCGCTTTTGATACGGCCGTCCTCACCATCACCCGCTTCTGTTACGCCAAGGTGCAGGGGATAACATTCTCCAAACTCTTCCTGCATTATTTTCACCAGCAGGCGGTATGCCTGCACCATTACCTGCGGGTTGCTGCTCTTCATGCTCAGCACGATGTTGTGATAGCTCTCTGCGCGGGCAATGCGGAGAAACTCCATAGCGCTTTCCACCATACCTACCGGTGTATCGCCATAGCGGCTCATAATACGGTCGCTAAGGGAACCATGGTTGGTGCCAATACGCATGGCCGTGCCATATTCCTTACATATCCTGACTAACGGGGTAAAGCGCTGGCGGATGCGCTCAATTTCTTCTGCATAGTCTGCATCCGTGTATTCAATCAGCTCAAATTTTTTCTTGTCTACATAGTTTCCCGGGTTCACCCTCACCTTCTCCACGATACGGGCAGCCATCTCTGCCGCATTGGGCGTGAAATGGATATCGGCTACCAGCGGGGTGGTATATCCTCTTTTTCGCAGCTCATCTTTTATTTGCTGCAGGTTTTCCGCTTCCTTTTTAGAGGGGGCGGTTATACGCACCAGCTCGGCCCCGGCCTCAATGCAGCGGATAGTCTGCTCCACCGTGGCAAGCGTGTCCATTGTATCCGTAGTGGTCATCGTTTGCACCCGCAGCGGGTGAAAATTGCCCAGGGAGAGGTCGCCGATTTTTACCTCCCGTGTAGGCAGCCGGAGATAATCAGTAAGTGATGCCGCATATTCCTGCATAGCCAATAATGGAAATTTTATTTCCTTGATACAAAACCAAAGTTACGCTGATTACGAATAGCCGGGAAAAAGCCGGAAACTGAAAACCCTGAAACTTCAAAACCGCCACTTACCAATCCTTCGTCTGCCCGCCGCCTGTTTGTGATTTGCTTTTCTGCATACGCTGCTGCAGTTCTTTTTCCTTTTGTTCCAGCAGCTTCAGGCGCTGTTGCGCTTCCTTCTGGCTCATGCGGGGCTGAGGTTGCTGCTGTTGCTTTTGCTGCTGTTTTTTATTGTCCTGTTTTTGCTGATCAGGTTTTTTATTCTTCTTTTGCTCCAGCAGTGCCTTTTGCAGGTTTTCCCTGGCCTGCTGGTCGGCCGGATTTTGCCGCAGGGCATTTTTATACGCTTCTATGCTTTCCTCCAGCTTTTGCTGGCCGGAGAGGATTACGCCTTTATTGTAATAGCCATTTGCTTTCAGCGCTGCTGTACCAGCATCCATCACCACATTTTCATACGCTTTTGCCGCTTCCGTATTTTTTGACTGGCGGGCAAGCGCATTGGCCCGGTTAAATTTTGCAGTGATGCTGGAAGGCTGTTTTTCCAGTGCTTCCGCATAGGCCGCTTCGGCCTCCTGGTATTGCTGCTGCCGGTACAGGCCATTGCCTTTGCGTATCGCTTCGTTTGCCGGCTGCGATGTTGTTTGCGCCTGTACAGAAAGTGCCGCTATCAGCATACCTGCTATTCCCGCCAGCTTTTTCATGCTTCTTTTCTCTTTTTTATTTCCGGTAAAAAAAACTCTGCCAGCAGCAATAGGAGCATGGCCCCGGCAAACCACCAGTAATATGTTTTAAAATTCATCAGCGACACATCGCCGTATGCCTTACTTTCTATCTGTGAAAGCTGTTTCTTCAGCTCTTCCACCGCATCATCGCTGCTTTGCAGGTGCACATATACCCCGTTAGTAGCCGATGCTATGCCTTTCAACTGTGCTTCGTTCAGCCTGGATATTACAGCAGCCCCTGTCTCATCCCGCTTATTACCGCCGGTAGCCGGATCGGGTATCATTGCCCCGGCCGGCGACCCTATGCCCACGGTATTGATCATCACACCCTGCTCTGCCAGTTCTTTAGCAGCAGACACAGCTTCTTCATCATGCCCTTCTCCGTCTGATATCAGCACTACTGCTTTAAAGCGCCGCTCCGCCGCATTAAACGCATTGGCCGATCGCTGCAATGCCTCACTGATCACCGTGCCCTGGAAAGGAACCGATGCCGGGCTGGCAGCAGCTACAAACATACGGGCCGCTCCATGATCGGCTGTCAGCGGCATTTGCAGGTACGCTTTACCGGCAAACAGCACCAGGCCGATCCGGTCATCCGGCATTTCATCCATGAGCTTGCCGATAAGCTGCTTGGCACGCTCCAGCCGGCTGGGCGGCTGATCAGCAGCCAGCATACTGCGGCTGACATCAAGAGCTATCACCACATCAATGCCCTTGCGGGAAATACCTTCGGCGGCGGCCGGCCGCCGCATATTCATTACTGCCATCACCCCCGCAGCAAAGGCAAGGCTCAGCATACCAAATTTTACCGTAAAAAATGCAGGAGAATAAGCGGCAGTAAGCGCTTTCACCAGGCGGGGCTCCCCTATGCGGCGTACTGTTTTCCTTTTCCAGCGCCATACCTGCAAAAAAAGCAGGGCGAAAAGAATAAGCGCTGCAAAGAGCCAGATAAATTCCTTATGTTCAAAACGGATATTCAAATTTTAATAAAACAGGCGGTTAAGATAAAAACGCCAGCCTGTACCTGCAAATTATGAACCAATAAAAAAAACTGCTGCTAAACCACCCTCTCCCACCTCCCGAACTTATTGAACTTATTGAACTGCTTAAACTCTTAACCCTCTCCATCTTTCACTCTCACCTCACATTTTCCCTTCCAGGTAGCCAAGATGCCGCAATATATCCTTCAGCATCTTGAGCCGCACGGCAGGCATATCAAAACCGCTGCCGTCATGCTCTATATTCAGCACAAAAAAATAAGGGTGCTTGTTTTCCACTACCCAGCCAACCACCCAGCCGATGTTTTTAGTACGGGCACTGTCAGCAAAGCCCCAACCCGTTTTATACGCCAGCTCGTAGTTGGAATTGTCTTCAAATATCATGGCATTCTTCACCTTCTCCTGGTAAGTTTTGTAAAAGGGAAGCTGGTGAAAGTACAGTCGCTTAACTAAGCCCAGCTCTTCATCGGGAGTGATCTTAAGTGAATTATCAAGCCAGAAAGTGTCAATTGCCGAAGTGATTTTGCGGGTGCCGTACCTCAGTGAATCCAGCCAAAACTGCATGGTATCTTTTCCGATGCGGCGTGCCACCTCCTGGTAATAAGGCACGGCCGAAACCCGGAAGGCATCGTACATGGTCAGGTCTTTGTTCCAGGCGGCCACGCTGCGCTCTATCCCATCCCATTTAATCATCATCGTATCGCTGCTGATAACGCCAAACTGCAAACCTATCAATGAGCTGACAATTTTAAAGGTGGAAGCCGGCAGGTAGCTGCTGTCGCGGTAGCGGCCAAGATTATATACGGTAAACTCTCCCGTGCCATTATCCATCAGGGCAAAGCAGCCGGTGACATTATTTTCTGTAAAATATTTCTCCAGGCTTTTATCCTGCTTTACATTATTAGGGGAGCAGGCTGCAAGCGCCAGTACGCACAAAGAAAGAAAAGCAATAAACCGCATGGCCGAAAAAATTTTCGCAAAGGTAACATATCAGGGCTTGCGGAAAAGCTCAGCCCGCTGATAGCCGTTTATTTTATAGCTCATCACAGCAGGTGACTCCGCAGTGCCCTGCCCCGTAGTGGATACCGGGCTTGCGCCCAGCATATAAAATTCCACTGTCATTTTATTGCCTTCCAGCCGGTAGCTGTTTACAATAGTGGATTTTTGCACGGTAAAGGCCCCGGTGAATATGCCCGCTACCAGGTACTGATCCAGCACGATACCATTGTGCTCATCTATCACCCAATGGCCTTTGGCCGTATCTTTTGGCAGTAAATGATACGGGCGGTTGTCAGCACCTGCTTCACCATATACCAGTTGCCAGGTCCACCCTTTCAGCGTATCAACTGCGGTAATCTTTAGCTGCATCATTACCTCCTGGGGCGTATCGCTGCCCGTTTTATACCATAGCAACTTTCCTTCCCAATGGCCTTCCCAGTCTTTAGGAAAAGAAGGCTGCGCCTGCAGCCCGCCTGC
>DAOLFO010000230.1:0-5479 GCA_035326305.1 Chitinophagaceae bacterium | reverse complement strand
CAGCGTCTTTGCCTGCTGCACCAGTTGCAAAAATTCCTGCTGCCGTATATCCGCCGGGTCAGCTACTAATACTGCCTGTGCCTGCAGGTCGGTCCATTGCCAGTGATTTATATAAGCGGAAGATTTGAGCATGCTGCCAAACGCAGCAACCACTGCAGAAAAACGATAACACTGTGACAACTGTTCCAGCGGCTGAAAATTGTAATAGCTGCTGATACATTCCTGCTGCTCAGCAGTATCGCCGGGATACTTGTACCGAAGGTGCAGGGTGGCCAGTTTATCGGCTGTCACCACCGCTCCCGGCTTTTGCAGGATGATTTCAAAAATACCTGTCATGCTATAGCCGGAGCCGATTTCTCCTCCCTCCACTACGGCCATAGTATCGGTGATAGCGCCAACTTTATTATCAAACCCGATAAGGCGGTACTCCTTTACCACTTCCGGGTTAAACTCCACGTGCATGTACGCATCATCCGCCACAGCGTACATGGTCTGTGTAAATTCCGTGAGCAGCACTTTCTCAGCTTCGCTGTGATTATCAATATAGGCAAAGTTGCCATTGCCTTTACGGGCCAGTGTCTGTATTTTAGAATCTTTGTAGTTACCCATTCCCACACCAAGGCAGGTAAGGTAAATACCTGTTTGCCGGTGGCGGGCAATCATTTCCTCCAGCTCCTCTTCCGAACGCAGGCCTACATTAAAGTCGCCGTCTGTTGCCAGTATCACCCGGTTATTACCGCCTTTGATGAAATGGTTTCTTGCCACGCTGTATGCCAGCTTTACACCCGACTCTCCGGGAGTGGAGCCGCCCGGCTCCAGGTCATCAATGGCTTTTAATATTTTTTCTTTCTCTGCCCCGCTGGTCGTATTGAGCATAATACCTGTCACACCTCCATACACTACCATTGATACAGAATCTTTTTCACGCAGGTTACCCACCAGCATGCGAAAGCCCGATTTGAGCAATGGCAGCCGGTTGGGCATATCCATAGAGCCGGATACATCCACCAGGAAAATAAGGTGGCTGGGAGGCAGCGTATCCAGGTTGAGCTTGCGTGCAGAAAGGCTGATGAAGTAAAGCTGGTTATTATTATTCCAGGGACTGCTGGTCACCTGCGTCTTTACCGCAAACATGTTACCAGCTGCCGGCTCTTCATAACCAAGATTAAAATAATTGAGCATTTCTTCCGTCCGCACAGCATCAGGTGGTACCAGTGTGCTAAGATTAAGGAAGCGGCGGACGTTGCTGTAGGAGGCCTTGTCTACATTAAGTGAAATACCCGTGGAAGGGAAGCGTTGTGTATTGACAAAACGGTTTTCCACCAGGCTGGCATACGTTTCATCACCGGCAAACCAGCGGCGGTGGTCTTCCCTGGCCATACCTTTGGTAAGGGATTGCAGCTTATTTACCCGCATGGTACTGGCAGATATGGCTAAGCGCTTTAGCTCAACAGAAGCATACTCCCCGGCCACCACTTTTCTCTTTTCGGCTTTGTACCCGCTCAGCGAAATAACAAACGTATCTGAAACAACAGTGGAAGTAATACCAAAGGAACCGGAAGAGCCTGTTTTATAAACATAGCCGGTGCGCTGGTTAAGCAGCGATACATTTTGCAAAGAATTTCCTGCTTCGTCATGTACCTCACCCCGCAAGTAATACTGCCGGGCGGTGGATGACAAGCTGCAAAAAAAGCACAGTAATATCAGCAGAACAGCTCTCAAGGGAACAATTAACCCACAAAAGTTGTAAAAATCCCTGATAAATTATAGTAATATCTCAATTAAATAAGCTGGTAAATTTCCCTGAGATTACGGCCAAGCCCATCATAATCAAGCCCATAGCCTACTACAAATTTGTCAGGAATGTCAAAGCCCACATAGTCCAGTTGCAGCGGATAGCGGGTGGCAGCCGACTTATGCAGGAGCGTGGCAATCTTCAGCGTGCGGGGCTGCTGGTGATGCAGGCGTGGCAAAAATTCGTGGAGTGTTTTGCCCGTATCCACAATATCCTCTACAATGACCACTTCTTTTTCAAACAGGTCTTTATCCAATCCAATAGAAGTCACCACCTCACCTGATGACTGCATGCCTTTGTAAGAAGCCAGTTTGATAAAGCATATCTCCGCATCAATGGTAAGATGTTTGAAAAGATCGGCGGCAAACATAAATGAGCCATTCAGGATAGCAATAAAATAAGGCCGCTTACCGGCATAGTCCCTGTTTATTTCTTCGGCCATCTCCCTGATGCGGTCCTGTATGGTTTGCTCCGGGAGATACGTTTCAAAAGACCGGTCGTGTACGTTTACCACTGCCATACCTGCTGTTTTATTTCTTGCTAAATATTTTCTTTACTACTGAATACCTGCAATTCGCGGGGCTGCAGGAGCCGGCCCCTGCAGGTACAGCTTTTCACCAGCCACAGGCTGCATATCTTTCCGAAGCCGGTTGTATTTCAAAATCGCTTCGAGGCGTATAGCTTCTTCCTGGGCTATATCATGCAGCGTTTCCCCTTCCTGCACTATGTGAAATTCGTTTTTCCCTGTCATCCTTTTTCGCTGCAGGTAAATAAGCTGATCCTTTGACAATGACTCTGTTTCTTTCATATCATTGATATCGAGCAGCAGCGAGAGTGATATATTATTTGCCGCGGCAATAGCCAGCAGCGGCGTGTCTTTTCTGGCAAAAGTCACTTTTGTATTATGAATGCTGAATATGCCTTCGGGATATACACGGGCCGGCGCCGGTGCTGGCTTAGCCGTTATCACTGCTGCAGCTTTTACTTCGGCAGGTTCTGCTTTCGCTGTTGTCTTCTTTTCTGTTACCGGCGCTGAAGCCACAGCATCCTGCTCTGTATAGTTTTTTTCTTTTTTGCCCATCGCCACCAGGGTATAGTCCTGCAACTGGTATGTTTCGATAATCTTTACCAGTATCACAGGATACTTAGGGTTAGTGGCATAGCCCGCTTTCTTTAATCCATACGCCCAGCCGGAATAGTCAGCAGGGTCAAGCGTAAACAAAGCAGCATAACGGCTGTTGCCTCTTAAAAAATCCGAATGGTCACGGTAGGAGTCTTCCGGTGTGGCGTATTTGCGGAAACATTCATTAGGGGCATCATCCGTATGGGAAACGGATTCACCTTTCCAGGTTGATTTGCATTTGATGCCAAAATGATTATTTGACTTCAGCACCAGCGGGCTGGTGCCTGCAGTGGTTTCGTGTATGCCCTGCGCCAGCTTAATAGCTGCCGGCACACCGGTACGCTGCATTTCGGCAATGGCCAGCTCCCTGTATGCCTCAATATACTCCCGGATAATAACCGGGTCCTGCGCCTTACCTTCTTTTACAAAAAGAATAAATAATAAAGCGCTGCAAATACATAAGTTTTTCATCAGCTATTAATTATCCTGTTTTTCTTATCAGATACACACCATCCCGCAGGGTCAGCATCATTTTATCCATATCATCCCTGGCCTCCACATAATTATTAAACTCACTGATGGCTTTTGCATTTTTGCCTTTTACAGGCTCACCTAACACTTCTCCATGAAAAAATACATTATCAGCCAGCACAAACCCGTTCTTTTTTACCCGTGGCCACACCATATCCAGGTAGGCCCTGTAAGATACCTTATCTGCGTCTATAAATACCAAATCCCACTCTTCCTCCAATGCGGGAATGACTTCTAACGCATTACCAGTATGTAAAATTATCTGATCTGCATAAGAGGAGCGCTCAAAAAAACGGCGGGCAGTGGCCGCATCTTCCTCCCGCAGCTCAATGGTATGAAGCTTACCTGCAGACCCCAGGCCCTTTGCCAGGCACAAGGCGCTGTAGCCCATAAAAGTGCCTATTTCCAGCACACGGGATGGTGCTATCATACAGCTTACCATCTCCAGCCATTTTCCCTGCAGGTGGCCGCTGAGCATGTGGTACCCGGTATGGTGCTGCCGGGTATATTCATTTATTTCTTTCAGCAACGCATCTTCAGCCGAAGTGTATTTCCCGGCATAAGCCTGTATATCAGGATGAATAATATCCACCGCTTTTTTTACAAAATTAAACCGAAGCTGCGGTTTGCGCATCATCATTTTCCGGCTGCCTGCCGCCGGATAACAACCACAGGCCAATAAAGGTAATCAGGCCATTGATGACAAGCAGCTCAATGCCTATCTGGTATCCGCCAAACAGCGTTGCTGCATACTTTGACAGGAAATAAGAAAGCACCGGGCTTACAAGGCAAATGACGGTAATGCCTATTGTATCCGGCAGCCTTCGCCTGGTAAGGATACCGAAGGAAAACAATCCCAGCAGCGGCCCGTAGGTATAGCCGGCCAGATCCAGTATCACATCTATGATGCTGTTGTTGTTAATGATATAAAATACAAGAATACACAGGAGGAAAACGAGCGCAAAGGAAAAGTGAACCGTCAGCCTTTTTCTTCTTTTCTCTTTTTCTGATAAATGCGTTTTTTCCTTTAGCCCTAAAATATCAATACAAAATGAAGATGTAAGCGCCGTAAGCGCCCCATCGGCACTGGGAAATAAAGCAGAAATAAGGGCAATGATAAAAATGATGCTGATGGCCGGGGGCAAAAAGTTCATAGCCACAGAGGGAAACATTTTATCGCCAATCAGGTTCATCGTTTCTCCCGGCACCTGCGGGTGCTGGATAAGCAGTTGCCTGGTCATATTGCCTGCCACTTCCACATCAGCATAAGCGGCGCCTTTTGATAAGGCAAAAAGGTAGAGCACACCGCCCAGCATCAGGAACAGGAAAAGCACGCCAGTCATTACAATCGCCATGGTCATCACATTTTTCTGCGAGTCGCCCAGCCGCTTTACACTAATATTTTTTTGCATCATTTCCTGGTCAAGGCCCGTCATGGCAATAGTAATAAACGCTCCGCCAATAATCTGCTTCAGGAAAAAGCCTTTACTTTCCACGTCCGTATTAAAAATAGAAAGATACCCCTTGTCGCTCATCTGGCTGAGGGCTTCACCGCCGCTGATATTGAGTTGCTGCAGGATATAGATGACGCAGACAATAAGCCCGGTGACCATCAGTGTTGTTTGCAGCGTGTCTGTGTAAACAATGGTTTTTACCCCTCCTTCAAATGTATACAGGAGAATCATCAGCAGGATGAATGCTGTAGTAACAATAAAGGGTACACCCATCTGGTCAAGGATAAAAAGTTGCAGGATATTAATCACCAGGTAAAGCCGCGCCGTGGCACCCACTGTACGGCTGATGATAAAAAACAATGCTCCTGTTTTGTATGCCACTTTCCCAAACCGATGCTGCAGATAATTGTAAATAGAAGTAAGATTAAGCCGGTAATACAGCGGCAGCAGCACAAAAGCTATCACCGCATAGCCTATGAGATAACCAAAGGCCACCTGCATATAGGCAAACCCCTTGAAGCTGCCCCCCGCCACATCTCCCACACCACCCGGCACACTGACGAACGTAACACCGGA
>DAOLFO010000229.1:0-5489 GCA_035326305.1 Chitinophagaceae bacterium | reverse complement strand
TTTCATCCAGCGGTTTTGCAAAACGCATATCGTAGTGCCCGGGCACAATGCCATCCTGCTTCAGATCCCGTATGGCAGCAGCGGCAAAATTGCCCACATGGCCGATAGAAAGAATAGCGATATCCTGTCCTTCTTTCAGGCGGCGGCCGGTGCCAATGGTAATTTCCTTCATCGGGGTTTGCCATTCAGGCATTACGCCTTCGCCCCGCGGGTAGCGGATGACCATCGGCAAATCCGTTGATGCCAGTTGGGCCGTGTACATCAGGTTGCGCAGCTCGCTTTCATTCATGGGTGCGCTGATGATCATATTGGGAATGCAGCGGAAATAAGCTATGTCATAACAGCCATGATGGGTAGGGCCATCATCGCCTACCAGCCCGGCCCTGTCGAGGCAGAGCACCACCGGCAGCTTTTGTATGGCTACGTCATGCACCACCTGGTCATAAGCCCGCTGCATAAAGGAGGAGTAGATATTACAAAACACACGCATGCCTTGTGTGGCCAGCCCGGCGCTGAGTGTTACGGCGTGCTGCTCGCAAATGCCTACATCAAATGCACGGTCAGGCATTTTTTCCATCATATATTTCAGCGAGCTGCCGGAGGGCATGGCCGGCGTAATGCCCATGATCCTGTCATTTTGCTCTGCCAGCTCAATAATGGTATGCCCGAATACATCCTGGTATTTTGGGGGCTGGGGCGTATTAAATTGCTTTTTTACTATCTCACCGGTTACTTTATCAAACAGGCCGGGGGCATGCCATTTGGTTTGATCTTTTTCGGCCAGTGCATATCCTTTTCCTTTGGTGGTGATGATATGCAGCAGCTTGGGCCCGGGTATTTCCCGCAGGTCACGCAGCGTATCTACCAGCTTGGCGATATTGTGGCCGTCTATCGGCCCGAAGTAGCGGATCTTTAATGCCTCAAACAGGTTGGCGCTGCTGCTCACCATGCCCTTCAGCCCTTCAGCCAGCTTGTGCCCCATAGCCCGTGAAAAATTTTTGCCCACCGGCAACTTGCCCAGCAGCTTCCATACATCATCCTTTACCTTATTGTAAGTGGGTGAAGTGGTAATATCAGTCAGGTATTCTTTCAGGGCACCTACATTGGGGTCAATGCCAATGCCATTATCGTTTAGCACGATCAGCATATCGGTATTGGCTACACCGGCATGGTTCATGGCCTCGAAAGCCATGCCTGCTGTCATAGAGCCATCGCCGATAACAGCTACGGTTTTTCGTTCAGTTTCGCCCTTATATTTGGCAGCCATAGCCATGCCCAGCGCTGCAGAAATGGAAGTGGAGGAATGGCCTACGCCAAATGTATCGTACTCGCTTTCACTGCGTTTGGGAAAACCGCTGATTCCTTTGTATTTCCGGTTGGTAATGAATACATCCCGCCTGCCGGTAAGTATTTTATGACCGTAAGCCTGGTGGCCTACGTCCCATACTAATTGGTCGTAAGGGGTAAGGTACACATAATGCAGGGCGGCCGTAAGCTCCACCACACCCAGGCTGGCGCCAAAATGCCCGCCGTGCACGCTCACCACATCAATAATATACTGGCGAAGCTCTGCGCACAATTGGTGAAGCTTTTCCCGTGGCAGCAGCCGGAGGTCAGCAGGCGATTGGATGGTTTGTAATAGAGGGCCGGGAAGGATTTCCATGTTCTGCAAATGCTTTAGCGGGGATAAAATTAGACTTTTTGCTGGTATTTACATATAAAAGGGAGGCCAAATACCCGGCAGGGCGGAAGCGTGTTTTTAAGCCCCCGGCACCCCCGTGGTTTCCATTTGTAAAAAGAATCGCCCTTTGGTATATTTACCCGGAGGCAGCTTTCAGAAATAAGTAGATTTGTAAACTATGCGTATAGGAAATAAACGGTACTGGTCATTCCAGGTTTGTGGCTGGGGGGCGTTCATACTGGTGCACCTGTTTTTTACGTGGTCGTTTGGCCGTATGCAAACCCCTGCTGATCAGAACCTTTTCATGGGCCGTATCGGCTTTTTTGTCCTGCTCGGGCTTGTGTTTACCCACCTGATGCGCCTTGTGATCATCCGCATCAACCTGCTGCAAAAAAGACTGGAAAAGCAGGCGCTGATTTTTATAATGCTGACCCTGGTTTTTTCTGTTACTGCAGCCCTGTTTTACATACAGCTATTGCTGAGGTTTGAGTTCCTGCCCCAAAGGGAGGCCGACTCCATACAGCACAATGGCTTTTTCCTGGTGGTATTGAGCAATGCGTTCAATATTTTTATCTTTTATTTTATCTGGAACCTGATTTACTTCATGTACCATTATATTGCCAAAAGCCAGAAACAGCAACTGGAAACATTGCAACTGGAGTCAATGGTGAAAGAACTGGAGCTGAAAACGATCAAGGCGCATATTAACCCGCATTTTATCTTTAATTCACTTAACAGCATAAGAGCCCTGGTGGATGAAAACCCGGAGCGGGCCAGGACGGCCATTACAGAGCTCAGCAGCATTTTGCGCAGCAGCATGAAGGCGGATAAATCAGAATCGGTGCCGCTGGATAAGGAGCTGAGCATTATCAAAGATTACCTGGCGCTGGAAAATATGCGGTTTGAAGACCGGCTCAAAGTGATATATGAAATAGATGAAAAAACGCTGCCGCTGCCCGTACCTCCGATGATGCTGCAAACGCTGGTGGAAAATGCCATCAAGCACGGCATCAGCAAGCAAATACATGGCGGCATTGTAAAAATCGTTTCTGTGATAAAAAACGGCTTTCACCAGCTCTCTGTGCAGAATACAGGCTACCTGAATGGCTATGCGGGCAGTGATGGCTTTGGGGTATCGAGTACGACAGACCGGCTGAATTTAATGTACGGAAATAAAGCTAAATTTGAGCTGAGGCAGGCTTCACCAACCCTGGTAGAGGCCAATGTGCAGATACCCTTTGATGCCAATTCATAAATACCATTCACATGCGAGCTATTATTATTGATGATGAACGCCTGGCCAGGGCTGAACTAAAAAAACTTTTGCAGGATTTTCCCGAGGTGGAGGTGATAGACGAGGCGGCTAATGCAGAAGAGGGCATCAGCAAAATAGAAGGGCAGCAGCCCGATCTCATTTTCCTGGATATCCAGATGCCCGGCAAAACCGGCTTTGATATGCTGGCCGAGCTGGAAAAAGCGCCCCAGGTCATATTCACTACGGCCTATGATGAGTTTGCCCTTAAAGCTTTTGAAGTAAATGCGCTGGATTACCTGCTGAAGCCCATTGAGCCCAAACGGCTGGCAGACGCCATCCAAAAACTGCAGCAGGGCGAGGCAAGAGACACAAAGGTTGCCGGCGGCGAGTATACCAATAACAGTATACTGAGTGAAAATGACCAGGTGTTTGTAAAAGACGGGGAACGCTGCTGGTTTGTACGGCTGAGTGATATACGCCTGTTTGAAAGCGTGGGCAACTATGCTAAAGTGTTTTTTGGCGCCCACAAGCCACTGATATTAAAATCGCTGAATGCGCTGGAAGAAAGGCTGGACGAAAAATTCTTTTTCCGTGCCAACCGCAAGCATATTGTCAACCTGCGGATGATAGAGAAAATTGAGCCTTACTTTAATGGCGGGTTGCTGCTGGAGCTGAAAGGCGGAGAGAAGATAGAAGTAAGCCGGAGGCAAACAGTGAAGTTTAAGGAGATGATGAGCCTGTAACGGGCATCGCTCCTGTGCGGTGAAAGAGGGTAAGTCAAAAACCAAAACCAGGATCAGGAGCGGGTGGTGGTGTGAAGTTAAAAGTTGAAGGTTTAAAGTTGGAAACATGGATAGCCAGGCGAAAAAATGACGGTGAGTATGCCAGCCATTTTATTTTTTAATTTCACCTTTTTACTTCTTTTAGATACGCGGGATTAATAAATTTTGATGAAGCATTTCTTTTCCAAACAATCATAAATACATACTGATGAAGAAAACCATCTCAGCGGTGGCGCTGGCCGCAGCCGTATCTTTTTTATCTTTTCGCTGTGGCACGTCCGGCAAGAGTACCGGCTCAGCAGCCGGTGATATTATCAATGCCAAAGAAGCAGGGCGGGTGATTAGCGTGCTGGCTTCAGATGAGATGCGGGGCCGCAAGGTCTTTACACCGGAAATTGATAAAGCGGCCGATTTCATAGCAGCAGAATTTAAAGCGGCCGGCCTGGAAACATGGAACAATAGCGGCAGCTACCTGCAAAGCTTTGCCGTGTATACACCGAAGCAAACGGCGCTTACAGCCACAGTGGACGGGGCTAAAATGGATCCCCAGCAGGTATTTGTCATTACCAGTAAACCGGCTTTGCAGGCAGATGAAAAATCAGGATACGAAGTGGTGAAGATTGCCGCAGGCGCCAACCTTTTTCAAAAAGTAAATGAGCTGGTGCAGAATGGGAAAAACGCTATAGCTGTTGCAGACCCTTCCTATGCCAGCAATTTTACAAGGCTTGGTTTTTTAAAGCGCAATATGTTTAAGATGGATCACAATGTGATCGTGCTGCTTGCCGCCAATACCCCGCAAACATTTTCCATCAGCGCTTCGCATGAAGTAACAGAGCAGCGCCTGTCAAATGTAGTAGGCATACTGCCGGGAAAAAGTAAGAAGGATGAATATGTGATCTTTTCCGGCCACTATGATCATATAGGTGTGGGCAGGCCGGTTAACGGCGACTCTATTTATAATGGCGCTAATGATGATGCGGCAGGCACTACCGGCGTGATATTGCTGGCAAAATATTTTAAGCAATTAAAAAATAACGAAAGGACGATTGTGTTTGCAGCTTTTACGGCGGAAGAATCAGGGGGGTATGGCTCCCGTTACTTCTCCAAACAGTTTGACCCGGCAAAAGTGATGGCCATGTTTAATATTGAAATGATAGGGACGGACAGCAAGTGGGGCAAAAACTCAGCGTATATTACCGGCTACGAGCGTACGGACATGGGAGAAATTTTGCAGAAAAACCTGCAGGGCAGCGGCTTCACTTTTCATCCCGATCCTTACCCTGATCAGCAATTGTTTTTCCGTTCAGACAATGCCACACTGGCTGCGCTGGGTGTACCGGCCCATACTATCTCTACGGCCAAGATGGATGCCGAGCCGCATTACCACAAGCCCAGCGATCATGTGTCCACGCTGGATATGGAAAATATGGCGATGATCATCAAATCTATTGCTATCAGCTCACGCTCTATTGTAGCGGGCACTGATACACCTTCCCGTGTAAATGTGAACGAACTGAACCGGTAATGCAATTAGTAAAATCAGTAAGGAATATCTTTTTTATAGTGGCTGTCCTGTATGCGGGACAGCCATCTCTTTTCGGGCAGGATACTATTACGGCAGACAGGGTAAAAAGCATCCTGTATCACCTGGCATCTGACAGCATGAAAGGCCGCGGCAATGGCCGCCCCGAATTATTAGAAGCTGCCCGCTTTATCAGCACGCAGTTCCGGCAGGCAGGCTTGCAGCCTTTCCCGCTGGAGCCGGGGTATG
>DAOLFO010000228.1:0-5506 GCA_035326305.1 Chitinophagaceae bacterium | reverse complement strand
TTGGGAATGGTCAAAATAAAGCCAGCCGCCCGGTGTCATTACTACTTCATGCTTTTGTTTAGCCGCGGTAATGCCGCCTTCTTCGCCGCGCCAGCTCATGACAGCAGCATTGGGGGCCAGTCCGCCTTCCAGTATTTCATCCCAGCCAATGATGTTACGGCCTTTTTTATTGAGGTATTTTTCTATGCGGGTGATGAAGTAGCTCTGCAATTCATGCTCATCTTTCAGGTTGTTATCCTTCATCCTTTTCTGGCAGTTGGGGCAGCGCTTCCAGTTGGACTTAGGGCATTCATCTCCGCCGATATGTATAAGTTTTGAAGGGAACAGAGGTAACACTTCATCCAGCACATCCTGTAAAAATTTAAACGTATTTTCCTGCCCGGCACAAAACACGTCGTCAAATACGCCCCAGGTCTGCTGCACCTGCTTGCCGGCAGTATCGCCTGCCCATTTGCATTCTTTCGGAAAATATTTAATCGTTGGCTCATTGGGAAAGCAGCTCAACTGCGGATAGGCGGCAATGGCAGCGCTGCCATGCCCGGGCATCTCAATTTCAGGGATGACGTCAATATAGCGTTCTGCTGCATACTTCACCACATCTTTCACTTCAGCCTGCGTATAAAAACCGCCGTAGCGGATGCTGTCATTCCCGGTACCGGGATAACGGCCAATGATAGTACCATGCCGCCAGGCGCCCACACTTGTCAGGCGGGGATATTTTTTTATCTCAATACGCCAGCCCTGGTCATCTGTCAGGTGCCAGTGAAATTTGTTGAACTTATGATAAGCCAGGTAGTCAATATATTTTTTGATAAATGAAACGGGAAAGAAATGGCGGCTTACATCCAGGTGCATACCCCGGTAGCCGAAGCGGGGATAATCAGTGATGGTAACATAAGGCAATGCCTTTTTGCTCCCGTCACTCTTTACCAGTTGAAACAATGTTTGCAGGGCATAAAATGCTCCTTCAGGGCTGTTACAGTGAATTGCAATTCCGCTTTTATCTACTGTAAGCCGGTAAGCCGGCTTGTCTTTTACCGGCAGGTTGTCTTTAGCAATGCGAATATGCGCTCCGCCTGTATTGCCGGCTATGTCCGTTTGAAGGTCAAATTGTTTTTTGAGCTCATCACGCAGGTAGCGGAGCAGCGGGTCATTGGCGCCTTTACCGTGTGCATAGCTTATTTTGACAGCAGCAGGGAGGAGGTAGGTGCCGTTTTGCACAGCAGCTTCCTGCGGATAGGGAATAAGCGATAAACTATTTTGGGCTGCAGGTTGCTGTATAGCAACAAACAGCATAAAAAGGCCCGTTACGATTCGCATCATTGGTTGTAAAATTGAAGCCCACAAATTAAGATTTTGTACGATGCGGATAATGCCGGCCCGTAAATCAATCGGTTGCTCAAAATTTATTTAAGTTCTGGTAGTAAAATATGGCTGCTGTGCTTCGCATCGTGATGGATGCGGATAGTGGCAGCTTTAAAATCAGCTTCATTCATTTCTGCAATCGTCCCAAACTTTTGCGGGTTGCGGTCCACCAGCGGAAACCAACTGCTCTGCACCTGTATCATGATGCGGTGCCCTTTTTTGAACGTATGTGCCATATCATTCAGCCGGAAAGAAACTTTTTCCACTTTATTCTTTGTAAATGGCTGCGGTTTTGAAAAGCTGTTGCGGAATTTTCCCCGCAATACTTCCGCTCTCACCATTTGCTGGTATCCGCCCATACTTTGCGGCCGCTGGCCTTCCTGTGCAGCCGGCAGTATGCTGCCTTCCGGCCATACGTCTATCACTTTCACAATAAAATCAGCATCGGTACCGGTCATGGATACAAACAGGTTGGCCAGTATTTCCCCGGTCAGGTTCCTGTCTGCCTGCAGTGTATCTGTTTGAAATACCAGCACATCCGGCCGGCGTGCGGCAAAGCGCTGGTCTTCCACCATATATTCATTGTTTCGCCAGCCACCCGTCACCGCTGTGTAGGGCACTGGCTTTGCCGGGTCGCTGGTATAGGCAGAGTGGCTTTGAGCTGCAGAAGGCTTATCGGTGGAGAGTTTTCCTTTTTCATGGAAATAATAGGCTACAGCGCTGCTGCCGGCAGGCGGCCACTGCGGATATTGCTTCCATTCATTGGAGCCGGTTTCAAATATAGTGGCCTCTGCCGTATCAAAGCTGCCTTTATCTTTCAGGTAATAGTTAAAAAACTTTGTTTCCATATCCTGGTAGTAAGCATTAAGGTCCTGCCCGAAATGATACTGGCCATAAGATTTCCAGGAAGGGGCCGCCCAGCCGCCATGTGTCCACGGGCCCATCACCAGGCGGGTATTATTGCCCGGGCTCTGCTTCTCAATAGCTTCATAAGTGCGAAGGGCACCAAACAGGTCTTCCGCATCAAACCAGCCGCCTACCACCAGCACAGCAGGTTGAATGTTTTTCAGGTGCTGGCGTATATTCCTTGATTGCCAGAATTCATTATAAGTATCGTTCTTCACTGTTTGCCGCCAGATGCTGTTAGGGTCACGGAAGAATGTTTCATTATTTACGTTTTTCAACGGGCCCATATCCAGGAAGTACTGGTAGGCATCGCTGTAGCGGGTGGTGAAAAAGGGAGTGTAACTTTCACCATTCGGTGCCTTTGGCCCGTCAAATCCCCGGTAAAACCCAAAATTGTCCATCAGGAAAAATGCTCCGTTATGATAACAGTCATCACCAATAAACTCATCTGACATGGGAGCTTGCGGTGAAACGGCTTTCAGCGCCGGGTGCGCTCCCGGCAGGGAAGCGGTGGAGTAGAATCCCGGAAAGGAAATGCCATACTGCCCGAACCGGCCATTGTTATTCGTGTTTTTCAGCAACCATTCAATAGTATCAAATGTATCGCTGGACTCATCCACATCCTTGTCTGATTTTTTATTGGCAATATAAGGGGTCATTTCGCGGAAGCCGCCTTCACTTTTATAGCGGCCTCTTACATCCTGGTATACAAAAATGTATTTCTCCAGCATAAGCTGTGTATTAGGCCCCAGCCGCTGGCGATAATTGTCCGGGCCATAAGGCCGGGAAGAGTAGGGGCTGCGCTGCATCAGCACGGGATATTTCTGTGATACATCTTTTGGGTGGTAAATGACGGTGAACAGCTTTACCCCGTCACGCATGGTGATATATACTTCCTGCTTTGTAAAATTATTTCTGACCCAGCCGGTATCAGCGGCCGGTTGTTGCGCCAGGGCAAAAAGAGGTATGAAAGATAAAAGAAGGATAATTGTTTTTTTCATGAGAAAGTGATTGATAAAAGAAAAGGGAACCTGTTGCTATACCTTTCAAAAGTAAGCATAATCATATGCCGGGCACAGTAAAAGATGTTTGTATCAGGCTGATGAAACTTCCAGGTTGAGCAGCTCCGCCTTCAGCGTTTCAAAAGAGGTACGGAAGCTGTAGAAGTCATTGCGGTTGGCGCTGTAGTTGTCCGGTAATGGGATCCGGACATTAATGACCCTGCTTTCCCTTGATATGCGGGCCAGGTTCATTTTTTCTATCTGCATACGATGGGTCAGTTCGTCTATTACTGCCCTGCTGTCGCTTAGCTTTGCCGATAACCCGGGAATAGCGGATAGCACGGCATTGCCGGGCATATCTTTTTGCAACTCTTCCAGCCGGTCATGAAATATGCGGATTAGCGTAATGGAATAATTGAGCTCTGCTATCCAGAGCCTGTATTCTAAGTGCAGCGATTTGCAGGAAACAGTTTCTGACATACAGGATTGGTGGTTTTGCTTTCAATTTACAACATTTAAAGGGTGTTATAAACAGCAAAATAATTATTTGCAAATTCTGAATACTTTTACCGGAAATAAAGCAATATGCACCCACATGCCCGGCTGATTCACGATTTTTATACGGCTTTCCAGGCGCTGGATTACCGTGCCATGCAGCAATGTTATCATGACGATATTATTTTTAATGACCCGGTTTTTGGTGTGCTCAGGGGGGAAGAGGCGAAAGCCATGTGGCAAATGCTTTGTACGGGTGCAAAAGATTTTTCACTCACCTTTTCCGATATCGAATTGCTGGATGAGGAGTATGGCACCTGCCGCTGGACAGCCACCTATACTTTTTCAAAAACAGGCCGCCGGGTGGTCAACCGTATAAAAGCCTATATGCGTTTTTACGACGGAAAAATAATTGAGCATAGTGATGCATTTCGCTTGAGCATATGGATAGGCCAGGCTCTTGGCTGGAAGGGCAAGCTGCTGGGCTGGACCGGCTTTATGAAAAGGGCAGTACAAAAAAATGCCCGCCGCAGCCTGCAACAGTTTATGGAAAAAAATAGTGCCGGCAATGCTACGGCGGGTTCGTAAAACTGAAAGTGGTTTCTTTGTACCCTTTGCGGCAACTTCGCATACTTTGCGGTTATTGTTACCGTACTGGAAAATGCACAGAACATGCAAAGAGGCTGCAGGGAATGCTTTTTAATAGCACACACGTATAAAATTAGTCTTCCAGCACACCAAATTTTCCGGCGCTTACATCCGCAATGGCCTGCTCCAGCTCTTCCCATGTATTCATCAGGAAGGGGCCGTATTGTGCAATAGGCTCATCAATCGGCTCACCGGACAATACAAGGATAATGGCATCTTCTGCCGCTTCCACTTCTATCAGCTCACCATCGTTTTTAAATAATACAAAATGGTCTGCCGGCGCCTTCTCTCTGTTGATAACAGCGCTCCCTTCTACAATCAGCAGGCCGGTATTATAGTTTCCCGGAAAGCTAAGCTCCGCTTTACCTGCTTTTTTCAGTCGCAGGTTATATACATGCATGGGAGTGAAAGTATGGGCAGGGCCCTGCACTTCCAGGTATTTCCCGGCAATGACTTCCACATCGCCTGCATTGTCCGGCAGCAGGTAGCGCCCCATTTTATCAGCCGTGATATCCTGGTAGGCCGGCCTGGTCATTTTATCTTTTGCCGGAAGGTTTACCCAAAGCTGTACCATCTGGAAAAGGCCCCCGGTTTCACTAAAGGTTTTTTCGTGATATTCTTTATGCAACAGCCCTGATGCGGCTGTCATCCACTGCACTTCCCCGGCGCCAATCACACCGCTGTGCCCGGCGCTGTCGTGATGGGCTATGCGCCCATGATAAGCAATGGTGACGGTCTCAAACCCGCGGTGCGGGTGTACACCTACGCCACGGGGCTCTTTTCTTGGCGAAAATTCCATTTTGGAATTATAATCCATTAAAAAGAACGGGCTCATTCTTTTTTTATCAATCAACCCTTTGCCCGGAAAAAAATTATGTACGCGGAAGCCATCGCCTACCATGTGGGCAGGAGGGGGTGCTATAACAGCTTCTACAGATTTTGCTTTCATGATAATCTCCTTGTTTAATCAGGTTAATGAAGGCTCTTTTACCATACGGCGGGCAAGCCATAAAAATTCGGTTCCAAAATTGTGTGCGGTATTTTCCAAAGACAGGGCCGTAATGTTTCCATCCGGGTCAAATTTTTTCTCT
>DAOLFO010000227.1:0-5507 GCA_035326305.1 Chitinophagaceae bacterium | reverse complement strand
AAAATAACCAATAGCCCCCGCGGCAATCAGCACCAGCAGCAGGCGGCCAAATTTCAATGCGCCTTCATTGCCCGGTACGATAAAGAAGGGAACGAACGAAAGCGTGAGCAACAGCACAAACCAGATAATGGCCTTGGCGCTGGTAAAGTTTTTTTCTTTGAATGTAAAGCCCCATGCAATGACGGCTGCCATGGCAATAAAATAGAGAGCAAAGCCGGAGAAGAAAGGCATACCAAACGAGTTGACAAAGAAAATATCAAAAAGGCCGGCTGCCTTCATGGAATATTGTATAATGATTACCTGCACCAGCCCGGTGATGACACAGCCAACCAGGAAAGCAATGATAGCTCCTTTGGTGCTGGCCTGGTAGCGGCGGTAGTAATAAATCATGACGATGGCTGGTATGGTCAGCAGGTTGAGCAGGTGCACACCTATGGAAAGGCCCATCAGGAAAAATAGCAAAACAATCCAGCGGTCGCTGCGTGCCCGTGCAAAGGTATCGGTACCGGCCTGCTCATCGGCATGTTCCCATTTCAGCATCACCCAGAATACAATGGCCGTAAAGAAAGAGGACAGGGCGTATACCTCACCTTCCACCGCACTATACCAGAAAGAATCGCTGAAGGTATAAGCGAGTGCGCCCACCACACCGGCAGCCATAGTAGTAAAAAGCTGCTGCCCGGTCAGTTGCTCACCGGCGCTTACAAACATTTTGCGGGCAAAGTGGGTGACACACCAGAAAAGGAATAAGATAGTGGCGGCACTGGCCAGGGCGCTCATAAAGTTGACCGCATTGGCCGCTGTGAGGGCATTATCTCCAAATAAAATAATGAAGAAACGACCCAGCAGCACAAAGAGCGGAGCGCCGGGAGGGTGCGGCAGTCCCACGTTTTTGGCGGTAGCCACAAACTCACCACAGTCCCAGAGGCTGCCCCTTGCTTCACGGGTAAGCATGTACGTGGCAAGAGCTACCAGGAACACTGCCCAGCCGGTAAGGTTATTCACTTTTCTGAAAGTCATATTCGGATTGTTTTGAAGGAAAGCAAAAATAGGGGTAAAAGGGCTGAACTACTATCTTTTACGTAGCAAATTACACGGGTTTTTGGCAGGTGGCCTTCATAGGAGCCTGGCCGGTTTGCTTTCAGGGCAATGGGGTGCGCTAATGGCTGATAGCGAAGGCAGGAGGGGAAAATACAGGCGCAGTGCCCTTTCAGCCCTGCCCGGAAATATAGTTTTGCAGGTGATGAATGGTTTCTTTCTGGCTCAGGATGATTTCTTTGACCACATCGCTCATGGAAATAATGCCGGCAAGCTGTCCCTGCTCAAAAACGGGGAGATAGCGTATGTTTTTTTCTGTCATCAGCGCCATGCAGTGCTCTATGCTGTCGCCGGGCTGCAGGGAGGGCAGGTCAGCCGACATGATATCGGCCACTGTGGTATCAGCGGAATGTTTCCCTTTCAAAATAACTTTGCGGGAGTAGTCACGCTCCGTTACGATGCCGGCATACATGCCATTGTCCATCACCACCACCGAGCCGATATTTTTTTCAGCCATTAGCTGCAAAGCATCCAATACACTGGTGCCCGGGGAAATCTGTACCACGTTATTGCCTTTGCGTGCCAGGATAGAAGAAATACGGTTCATGAGCGGAGCGTTTTAGTACGGGTAATTTACAAATAAAAAAAAGCCGGGAAAAATTTTTCCCGGCTCCCTGCTCCTGCAAAAATCAGTTCAGCAGCGGATTCTGCTCAATTTCTTTGATATCAATATCATTATAATCACGGACGATATTGTACAGTGTGCCCCTTTCCACCGGTTTCCGGCGGGCCTGCTTGATAAGTGTGACGAGCTGCGCCGTATTCATAGCGGGGGTTTGCTCTTCGGAGCCGGCCATGGAGTAGATTTTCGTGGTATCATCAATAGTGCCGTCAATATCGTTTACGCCAAATGACAGGCTGAGCTGTGCATTTTCCCTGCCCAGCATGGGCCAGTAAGCTTTGAGGTGCGGAAAATTATCCATATAGATGCGGGCAATGGCATACATCCGCATATCTTCCACCTGCGTGGATTCCGGCACATGGCTCATATCGTTTTCCTTGTTGCGGAATTTAAGCGGGATAAATGTATTGAACCCGCCAGTTTTATCCTGCAGTTGCCGCAGCCGGCTCATGTGGTCAATGCGGTGGTGGTATTTTTCAATATGGCCATACAGCATAGTGGCATTGGAGTGCATGCCGAGGCGGTGGGCCGCTTCATGTACCTGCAGCCAGCCGTCACCATCTATTTTGTCGGCGCATATCTGCTCCCTTATTTCCGGGTGAAAAATTTCGGCGCCGCCGCCTGGCAGCGAGTCCAGGCCGGCTTCATGCAGGTACTGCATGCCTTCGTCAATAGTTTTTTTCGCCTTGCGAAACATATAGTCCAGCTCTACAGCAGTAAAACCTTTGATGTGCAGCTCCGGCCGGTAGGCTTTTATGCTGCGCATCAGCTCCGCAAAAAATTCCAGGTTCATTTTAGGATGCACGCCGCCAACTATATGCACTTCCGTCACCGGCTTGCCATCATAGCTTTTCACAATGTCCATCATCTGCTGCTGGCTTAGCTCCCAGCCTTCATCCCGGTGGGCATACAGGCGGCTGTAGGAGCAGAAGTGGCAGGAGTATACGCAGACGTTGGTAGGCTCTATATGAAAATTGCGGTTGAAATAAGTAGTGTCGCCATGCAGCCGCTCCCGGATGCTGTTGGCCAGGGCGCCGGTAAAAGCAAGGCTGCCTTTTTCAAATAATAAAAGCCCTTCCTCATCAGTAATGCGCCCGCCCTGCTGTACTTTTTCTGCTATACGGGCCAGGTCTTTATCAGCGCTGGTAATATTTTTTAAGAGAGGGGAAAAGAGATTGGCCATACACTCTGTTTTAGCTGTTGCGGTGCAAAAATACGCCACTAACTATTACAAGCGCCGCTCAAATAAGTTGCGGAAGGATAGCTGAAAATGCTGCGGGTTTTAAAATTCCTTATCTTCCCCTGTCCTTGCTAACAACGGGATAAAACGTATGGGAATCAAACTGAAACTGACCATTCTCAGCTTTTTACAATTTTTTGTGTGGGGTGCCTGGCTGATTACGATAGCCAATTATTGGTTTGGTACCCGCCAGTGGGACAGCGATTCATTTGGCGGTGTGTTTGCCACGTTGGGATATGCGTCGGTACTGATGCCCGCTCTTACCGGCATCATGGCGGATAAATGGATAAATGCAGAGCGGCTGTATGGCATATTGCATATAGCCGGGGGCATATTTCTTGCCTGCCTGCCTATGGCGGACAGTCCTGCCACTTTCTTCTGGATAATTTTTGGCACTATGCTGTGCTATATGCCAACTATCTCTCTTTCCAACTCTATAGCTTATACTATCTTAAAAAATAATGGCTATGATGTGGTAAAGGCGTTTCCGCCCATACGGGTGTGGGGCACCATTGGGTTTATTGCCGCCATGTGGGTGACCAACCTTAGCGGCAATAAGGCTTCTGAAAATATGTTTTACATAGCTTCTGCTGCTGCATTTGTATTAGGCCTGTACTCTTTTACACTTCCCAAATGCCCGCCGCCACGATTGATTGCTGAGAGTGCGACATGGAGCCAGAAGCTGGGGCTGGATGCCTTCCGGCTTTTTGCCATTCCTAAGATGGCGCTGTTCTTTATTTTCTCTATGTTTCTTGGAGCGGCATTGCAGTTGACCAATATGTATGGTGATGTATACCTGTCAGAGTTTGAAAAAGTGCCGCAGTATGCTGATTCGTTTGTAGTGCGTTACTCCACTATCATCATGTCCATTTCACAAATATCCGAGACACTGTTTATACTGGCAATCCCGTTTTTCTTAAAGCGTTTTGGCATCAAGCAGGTGATGCTCATATCGATGCTGGCCTGGGTGCTGCGCTTCGGGTTATTTTCTTACGGCGACCCGGAAGGGGGGCTCTGGATGATTATCCTGTCGTGCATTGTATATGGCATGGCTTTCGACTTTTTTAATATCTCCGGCTCCCTGTTTATAGAAACGACAACGGACCATAAGATACGGTCCAGCGCCCAGGGATTATTTATGATGATGACAAACGGGGTGGGCGCCGTACTGGGCAGTAAAATAAGCGGGTGGCTGATTCAAAAATATTATACTTCTGATGCCGGCAACAGGGACTGGCACGGTATCTGGCTGGCATTTGCCATTTATGCTTTAATAGTAGCCATACTGTTCTTTATTTTTTTCCGGCATAAGCATGAGCCGGGTAAAGAGATGAAGGTGGGGCATGGGTAGGGGAGGAGGACAGGATGATGTACGGGCAGGATTAAAGATTAAGATCAGCAAAGGGTGATATGTCTTATGTTCTCTGTAAGTTATAAAATTTGTTTTTCAGATAGTTGTAAGGATTTGAAAACCGAATGTGGGTTTAAGTAGCGGATACAGCACCGTTTATGGTGAAAAGGATATAACTTTTGTACTTTACGTATACACCATATATGGTAACGAAGACCAGCAGTTACAATCCGGCTATCACTTCCCGGTTTGGCTCCTTACTGATACCGGTTTTGTGCAGAATTATTTTTTCGCTGGTAGTGTCAAATGAAATTTCTATCCATCCATAATACTCGTGTTGCTCCCGCAGCAAGCGTAGCGGCAGATACTTGTGTGATTGTTTGTGCCAGGCGCCTTCCCAATATGTGGATTGCATCGTGATGACTTTCTGCGCCAGCAAAAGTGATGTTACATTATACCATTCGTAACCTGCGAAGGAATTTTTGCTGATTGTCATTCCTTTAGCCAGAACAGGGGCTTCTTCGTCTTTCACAGGGAAGAAATTGTGAATAGCGCCCTGCACATGGTACCTGTGGTAATCCCGGTTGAGCAGGGGATCGCCAACAGGCATCGTGAAGAATAATATATCGTTGTTCCCGCTTTTATCAAGGTCTGCCACCGCGTGTCCGCCAAACGCTATTTTCCTGTTATTAAAATCTGTATATATCATCTCCGGAATTTCCATGCCTTTATTTTTACTGCAGGCGGCAAATAGTATGATAGTCATGAAAAGGCTTGATAGTATTCTCATTGAAAAGTTTTTAGAATTGCGTTGTGTGCCTGACAATAAAGGAACAGGCTCCGTTGCTTGTTGATTTGTTAATTAGGGAAAAACTGCTTACCAGGCCAGTATTTGTCACTACTCTTATAGCAGATCGGCTGACGACCACCTGCTAACTGGTTATGCATTTTACCCGGACAGCGATACCATTTACTTACTAAAAGGTTTTAAAAATGGGAGGAGGTGTATTTTGCTTCACGGATGCGACACAGAATGGTAATATTATTATTAACCGGGATTTGGTTGTTGTTTGCCGGTACTGTTCATACCCTGCTCGGCAGCAGGGTGATTGGTGCAATGCGGGCTTCTGTTTGTATCCAGGCAGGTACAAATGAGGCAACCATACCTGTTTTTCCCGCAAAGAAATGTATGCCAT
>DAOLFO010000226.1:0-5508 GCA_035326305.1 Chitinophagaceae bacterium | reverse complement strand
AATTAGGTGAGGGATGTACAGGTAATACGTAAGGCATGTCATGATCATAGTTGGCAACTTTTATGATTTTAATTTTGCAAGGGTTCTTAAGGTACCCTTCACCGTTAAGGTATTGTGCAAATTCCCCTATTGTCATACCATGCGTCATTGGCGTATAATGTATCCCGATAGCCGATTTAAATTTATCATCCGTCATTACCGGCCCGTCCACCACATATCCATTAGGATTGGGCCTGTCAAGAATGAGCAGCTCTATATTATTTTCCGCACAGGCTTCCATCACATGCTCAAGCGTATTAATATTGGTATAATAACGGCAGCCCACATCCTGTATATCAAAGACCATAAGGTCAATATCCGCCAACTGTTCTTTTGTTGGTTTCTCGTTTCTGCCATATAAAGAAATGATGGGAATGCCGGTTTTAGCATCTTTCTCATCATCAACCACAGCCCCGTTACTGGCATTTCCTCTAAAGCCATGCTCGGGGCCAAACACTTTCACAATTTTGACTCCAAGACTCACCAGGCTGTCTACACTGCTCTTTCCACCGATTATGGAGCTCTGATTTGCCACCAGGCCAACCCGTTTTCCCTTCAGATAAGGCAAATATTTTTCAGTCTGGTCGGCGCCTGTAATAATTCCCGGCCTGCCGGATGTACTTTGATTTGACGATGCAATTTGTGCATTACATTTAATGCTGCTGATCGCCACAAGCGATAAAAAAAGTGAGGAAATAAACCTTATCATTTTTAGAAAATATAGTTTGAGTAATGATAGTTCAACAAACCCGGGCACTGCACATTAAAAGCAAAATTACAGGAATATCCTTTCGCTGATGATCTGCCGGAATCAGGTAGTCTTTATAAAGACAGCAGGTAGTACATAAGCCATAGTGAGGTTATTACAACCACTATAGCTCCTCCATTTTTTGCGCCCCTTATTATTTCATATTATCAGTATACAACGTCAACAGCGGCGGAAACCTCCAAACAAAAAGTCCCCGCAGCTCTCCTGCAAGGACTTTTTAAAGAATATTACATCTGAAAAAAACAAGCTCCTGCCCACAGCAACCCCGTACATCGTACATCATACACCATACATCCCACACCCCTACTCCACCTTCTTCACACTGCTGGCACCGCTCATGTCGGAACTAACAGCCGCATTGCCCCGGTATGAAACATGCGAAGCGCCGCTGCCTTCTATCCGTATCTTCACACTGGCATGTACCTCTGCATTGCTGGCGCCGCTCAGGTCCAGGTCTACATTCTCCGCCAGCAAATCAAATGCCCGTATATCGCTGCTGCCCGAGCCGCTGATAGAAATATCTTTGGTTTCTCCCCGCAGCTTTACCGTACTGGCACCGGAAAGTTCTATATCTACTTTTGGCGCTTTCAGATCCAGGTCTATATCGCTGGCGCCGCTCAGATCTATGCTGATCTCGTCATCCGACACTATCTTGTTTTGCCCCCTGATATGGCAGGCCCCTGATGCATCGAACTCTTTTATTACAGGTGTGTTTACATACACAATGATATCTTTCGTAGCATCCGGGTTGGTATGATCCTCCGGGTGCACATACAGCGTATTACCTTTTACATATACTTCAATATACGGCTGCAGGTTGCTGTCCGTCTCCACTTTTACGGCATACTGGCTGTCCTGCGTCAGCACTATGCGTATGGCGCCGCCTACATCAATGCTGCTGAAACCACTTGCCTCCCTGCTTTCGGTGACAATGTTGCCATCACCTTTTATACGGTTGCCTCCCACATAGCGGCAGGAAGCGGACAATACTGCCGAAAGCAGTAAAAAAGAAAGTAGTTTTTTCATGTTTCGTGGTTTTGTTAAGCGCAGCAAGATAATTATTATTATAAATACCCGGTTTTTGGACGTCCGGCCCGGCTTCCCGGTTACAGAAAATACGCTTCCGGCAACTGCCAACTGTTTTTTACCTTCGCAGCACTATGACGGAAAAAATCCTGATTCTCGACTTCGGCTCACAATATACACAACTGATAGCCAGGGCTGTACGTGAGGCCAATGTATACTGCGAAATCATTCCCTACCATAAGCCTTTTGACTACGAACCCGGGCTCAAAGGCATCATTCTTTCCGGCTCCCCTTTTTCTGTCAATGATGAAAAAGCGCCGGATGTGCCTGTCAGGGATTTTATCAGCCACCTGCCGGTGCTGGGCATTTGCTATGGCGCCCAGCTTACCGCTAAACAATTTGGCGGGCGGGTGGAAAAAAGCAACAAACGGGAATATGGCCGTGCCGTACTGCAGGTAGCAAAAGAAGAAGCGCTGCTGCAGGGCGTATCCAAAGAAAGCCAGGTATGGATGAGCCACGGCGACAGCATACTGGACCTGCCTGCGGGTTTTGAATTGCTGGCCACTACCGACAGCATACCGGTAGCCGCTTTCAAAAAACAACCGGTTAACGGGAGCCATGCTTTATACGGCCTGCAGTTTCACCCGGAAGTATACCATTCCGCAGAAGGTAAAAAAATACTGCACAACTTTTTGACAAATACCTGCGGCTGCTCCCGGGACTGGACACCTGCTCATTTTATTACAGATACGGTAGCCGCACTGAAGCAGCAGATTGGCAACCGCCATGTGATCATGGCACTCAGCGGTGGTGTTGACTCCACTATTGCCGCCACACTTATTCATAAAGCTATTGGCGACAGGCTGCATGGCATTTTTGTTGACAATGGTGTGCTGCGCAAAGATGAATATAATAATGTGCTGATCAACTATGCCCGCCTCGGGCTGAACGTAACCGGCATAGATGCCAAACAACGCTTTTACGATGCACTGGCGGGTAAAACAGATCCTGAAGCAAAACGTAAAACGATAGGGAAACTATTTATTGACGTATTCCAGGAAGAAGCGGCAAAGGTGGAAGGCGTGGAGCTGCTGGGGCAGGGCACCATCTACCCGGATGTGATAGAAAGCGTATCCGTACACGGGCCGTCAGTAACCATCAAATCGCATCACAATGTGGGTGGCCTGCCGGAAAAAATGCACCTGGAGCTGGTAGAGCCATTGCGCTACCTGTTTAAAGATGAAGTACGCAAAGTGGGCCGTGAGCTGGGTGTGCCTGACGACATGATAGACCGGCATCCTTTCCCCGGGCCGGGCCTTGCTATACGCATCCTGGGCGAAATCACGCCGGAAAAGGTACAATTGTTGCAGGAAGCGGATGATTTATATATAAAGGCGCTGAAGGAGCATGACCTCTATGCAACCGTTTGGCAGGCCGGTGCTATCTTGCTACCGGTAAAAAGTGTGGGGGTGATGGGTGATGAAAGAACATACGAATACACGGTAGCGCTGCGGGCAGTAACCAGTGTGGACGGTATGACGGCAGACTGGGCTCATTTACCCTATAGTTTCCTGGCGCATGTGTCCAATACCATTATCAATAATGTAAGGGGCATCAACCGGGTGGTATATGATATCAGCAGCAAGCCACCGGCCACTATTGAATGGGAATAAGCCACGCGGGCACCACCATAAAAATTATCCTGATGAAGCGAATTACCCTGTTGAGTGTTATATTTTTTCTGCTGGCATCTGCTGCCAATGGGCAGGATACAGCCCGGCGTTACCGGGTCATTATTTTTGCACCTCTTTACCTTGACTCGGCATTTGATGCGGCACAGCAGTATCGCTACACCAAAGATGTGTTTCCCAAATTTATCAACCCGGGACTGGAATTTTATGAAGGCGCCCAGTTTGCCCTCGACTCTTTAAATAAAATGGGTGCAGAGCTGGAAGTACATATCCTGGATACCCGCTCTGCCAGCACTTCCCTGCAGCAGCAGCTCGACAAGCCGGAGGTACAAACTGCCGACCTTGTGATAGCTCACTGCAGCAGTAATGAAGTACGCTCCCTGTCACTTTTTGCTTTGCAAAAAAATGTACCCGTCATCAATGCCACTGTGCCTAACGATGCCGGCACCAACGGTAATCCGTATTTTATTATACTGAACCCCACACTGCGCACCCAATGCGAAGGCATTTATAAGTTTTTGCAAAAAAATTATGCCGTCAACCCGATTGTAGTATTCCGCAGAAAAGGGCAGGCAGATGACCTGGTAAAGGGCTTGCTGGACGATTATGCAAAACTATCCGTAAGCACCCCACTCAAATTAAAATACGTGGAGCTGGTGGACAGCTTTACCGTAAACCAGTTGAAAGCACAGCTCGATACCACCCGCAAAACCATTTGCGTAAGCGGAAGCCTGGATGTGAATTTTGGTAAGCGGCTGGCCCTGCACCTCGCAAAGCTCAACCAGCAGCACCCGCTGGCCCTTGTGGGCATGCCTACCTGGGATGCTATTGCCCGTGATTTTTCACGGCCGGAATACAAAGGGCTGGAAATTATTTACAGCACTCCTTTTTATCATTCCAGGATGGATAAGGTAAGTGAGAGCATTGTCAATTATTTTGCAGAAACCATGTATGCCCGCCCCAGCGATATGGTATTCCGGGGATATGAAACCACGTGGAAATTTGCACAGTTGCTCCTACAGCACAAGCAGGATTTCCCTTCTAACTTCAGCAGCAAATCCTTCCAGCTTTTCACTGATTTTGATATTCAGCCGGTACTGGACCGGCAGACAATGACGCTTGATTATTTTGAAAATAAAAAACTGTATTTCCTGAAGTGGCAGGATGGCACTATGAAAATAATGCCCTGACCCGCACACAGCAGGCAGGCAGGCTTTTCTTACCTTTCAGTTTCATCTTTTATGCCTGCTGCCACCCTTCATCATACCAAAGGTTACCGGTTAATCACCCAATGGCTGCTATCGCAGGGGCGCCGGCCTTTTGCATTTCAGCAGCAATGCTGGGAATATATAGCTGCCGGTGAGAGCGGCCTCGTCAATGCGCCTACCGGCTGCGGCAAAACCTTTTCTGTTTTCCTCGGTACGCTGATCCATTTTATTAACCAGCATCCTGCTGACTATAGCAACCGTACAAAAAACGGCCTGCAACTGCTATGGATAACCCCGCTGCGTGCCCTTGCCAAAGATATTGGCCGTGCTATGGAAGAAGTGATAACGGCGCTGCAACTGCCCTGGCAGGTGGCCATCCGCAATGGCGACACCCCCGTAAGCGAAAGGCAGAAGCAAAAAAGGAATATGCCGGAAGTACTGATCATCACTCCCGAAAGCCTGCACCTGCTGCTGGCGCAAAAAGGTTATCCCGCCCTGTTTTCTTCGCTGCAGGTAATAGCAGTGGACGAATGGCATGAGCTGCTGGGCAGCAAACGCGGCGTGCAAACGGAGCTGGCTCTATCCCGCATAGTGCATTGCCAGCAGCAAAATAATATAAGACCCTGCCTGCTCTGGGGCATATCTGCCACCATCGGCAACCTGGAAGAAGCAAAAGAAGTATTGCTGTCTTCTTTAAACAAAACCGGTGTAATTGTAAAAGCGGATAACAAAAAAGAAACAGCCATTACAGCAATACTGCCGGACGAAATTGAAA
>DAOLFO010000225.1:1509-5515 GCA_035326305.1 Chitinophagaceae bacterium | reverse complement strand
TTTGATATACTGGGCGGAATGGTGATCGGTGTTATATTTGGCACCGTTACCGGGCAAGTTTTCAATAAGCGCTACGGATTTGCTATCTTCGGTAAACAACCAACGTTGTCTTCTTAATGGAAATATTCATATTGGCAGGGCTAATCCTGCTGAACGGACTTTTTTCCATGGCAGAAATTGCCCTGGTATCAGCCCGGAAATCAAGATTGGAAGCGCAGGCGAATAAAGGTGATAAGAAGGCCCGGGAAGCACTCAATTTATCCAATAAGCCGGAAACCTTTCTCTCCACAGTACAAATGGGCATCACCGTTATCGGTATCCTGACGGGTATCTATTCCGGCGAGCAGATCACGGACGACTTCGCTGATTTTCTGAAGCAGTGGCCCATCTTTGAAAAATACAGTTATGGCATAGCCACGGCCATCGTGGTTATCATCGTTACCTATTTTACAATCATTTTTGGAGAGCTTGTGCCCAAGCGCCTTGGACTGTCAAGACCGGAAGCCATTGCCAAAACGGTAGCCGGCCCTATGCGCTTCGTCAGCGCCATTACCCATCCCTTTATCTGGCTGCTGAGCAAATCGAGCAATATCATCGTTAAAATATTTGGCCTGCGGCCTAACGACAACCAGGTAACGGAAGAGGAAATAAAAGCCATCATCAGCGAAGGCACCGAACAGGGAACGATAGAAGAAACAGAGCAGGAGATCATCGAGCGGGTATTTCACCTCAGCGACCGCAACATCACTTCGCTGATGACGCACCGCAGCGACATCATCTGGTTTAGCCTGGATGATACGGAAGATACTATCAAGGAAAAGATCACTGCCGAGCCGCATTCCATTTATCCTATTTGTGATAAGGATATTGATAATATAAAAGGGGTTATTTCCATCAAAGACCTTTATATCAGCCCCGATAACACCCGCTTTAAAGACCTGATGCGGCCGGCGCTTTTTGTGCCGGAAAACAATACGGCCTTCCAGGTGATGGAGCGGTTTAAAGAAACAAGGCTCCACTCCTGCTTTATTGTGGACGAATACGGCAGCATACTGGGCATGATCACCCTGAATGATATACTGGAAGCCATCATCGGCGATATGCCTCAGCCAGATATTACGGACTATGAAGTAACGGCACGGGAAGACGGCTCTTACCTGGTGGATGCGCAGATACCTTTTTACGATTTCCTGTCGTACTTCGAAAAAACAGAGTGGATGAATGAAGGCGAGCAGGAGTTTGATACATTAGCCGGGTTTATCCTGCACCTGCTGGAGCGCATACCGCATACCGGCGATAAGCTGGAATGGAAAGGCTTTGATGTAGAAATTATAGATATGGACGGCCACCGTATTGACAAAGTGCTGGTAAAGATCAGCCAGGCCATACGGGAAGAAATGGAGGAATAAAAATGATTGGCCTTCTAAGTTAGAATCCCGCTGATCCTGAATAATCCCGCTATCTCAGTTATACAAAGTTTCCGGCTTCGTATACTTTATGTTCTTCCCAAACTCCCTTTGGTGCTGCCGCTAAAGTATAGCAAAAGGTCTGTCGTAAAGAACCGGCTGCACAGGCTTCCGGCCAGAGCCCGTTTCCTGTATGTAAGCACTACGATATTTCAAACAGAACCCTTCCCGCTCAAAAGCACACCCACGGAAAAACAAACTGTACATCTTTGCACACCCCTCAACCCTTCAACCTCAACATCTCAACCTCAACGCCACACACTAAGCACACACTAAGCACACATGAAGCACACATGAAGCACAGATACTGTATAAACCAGGCTCCGGGCAACCGGGGGCCGGCTGGAATAAACATACCCCCCGACCCGGTGTCAGCCAGTTGCCCCGGCAGAAAACGAACCCACCCTGCAGGCTATAAGAAAAGAAATGAAACTAAAAAAGTGAGGGATGCCCCTCACTTTTTACCACCGGCCGGCTTCTCTGCTTTCTTCCTGCCGGCATCTTTCAACGCCTTAGCCAGCAGGTACTCTATCTGGCCGTTTACGCTTCTGAACTCGTCCCCGGCCCATTTCTCCAGCGCTTTATACGTGGCCGTATCTATGCGTATCACAAATGATTTTTTTTCAGGCATGGCCGTCCTTGATCTGCTTATTGATAAAGTGTTCCTGTATTGACTACGGGGGTAGCTGCCTTCTCCCCGCACAGCACTACCATCAGGTTGCTCACCATGGCCGCTTTTTTCTCATCATCCAGCTCCACTATCTGTTTTTTCGCCAGGATGCCTAGTGCCATTTCCACCATGCCCACGGCCCCTTCCACTATCTTGGTACGGGCTGCCACTATCGCTGTGGCCTGCTGCCGCTGCAGCATGGCACCGGCTATTTCCGCTGCATAGGCCAGGTGGCTGATCCTTGCTTCTATTACCACCAGCCCGGCAGGCGCCAGCCTTTCGTTGAGTTCCTTTTCCAGTATTTCGTTTACCTTATCGGCGCCGTCACGCAGTGTTATATCGGCTGTTTCATCTTCCAGGTTGTCATACGGGAAGCTGTTGGCCAGGTGGCGTACGGCAGCTTCACTCTGCACTTTAACGTATTGCTCATAATTGGCCACTTCAAAAGCTGCCTTGTACGTGTCTCTTACCTGCCATACTATTACCGCCCCTATCTCAATCGGGTTGCCCATCTTGTCATTCACTTTCAGCTTGGAGCTTTCCAGGTTCTCCGCCCGCAGGGAAATATTTGTTTTCCGGAATAAAGGATTGATAAATTTCAACCCGTTTTCTTTCACCGTACCCACATACTTTCCAAAAAAAACGCACACCCTGGAATGGTTGGGGTTGATGGTGGTCACTCCCTTAAACATGAGCACAGAGGCCAAAAGAGCCACAATGCCTGTCCAGAATAAAAAGCCGGGGCTGCCTTCATGAGCAGGTATTCCTTTTACAAAAAGTACAATGCTGGCAGCCAGCAGCAAGAGCGCAAAAATCAGGGCCAGGAATCCTGATACGGGCTTGAATATTTTCTCCATAAGTTTACAGTTTGATATCAAAATAATATCAAATTTATATTATTCTCTTCAAAATGCCAAATATACCGGCATGCAACCTTCCGGCTCCGGCGCATTATCTTTACAGCATTACCTATACTTACATTATGTCGAAGTACTTTGCTGTCTTACTGCTCGCTTCCTGCTTTCTTCTCCCGGCATCTGCGGCTATAGTGGATACTGTCCGGATTTCATACCCTGACCCTGCAGGTAATAAAACCTATCCCTGCGTGGTGATCAGGCCGGACGCCTATGATAGTGCTGACAGCCTGCAGCGCTATCCCGCAGTGTACCTGCTGCACGGGTACAGCGGCAATGCGTATAACTGGATATCGAAAGTGCCCGCTTTAAAAGACTATGCGGATCAATACCAGGTGCTCATTGTATGCCCGGATGGCGGCTTCAGCAGTTGGTATTTTGACAGCCCCGTGGATAGCACTATGCTGTACGAAACCTATATAGGCCATACCGTCCCTTCTTATATAGACAGCGCTTACCGTACCATTGCGGACCGCAGTGGCAGGGCCATCGCCGGCCTGAGCATGGGCGGGCACGGGGGGCTTTTCCTTGGTTTTCGCCATAGTAGTTTCTTTGGCGCCTGTGGCAGCATGAGCGGTGGGGTAAACCTGCTGCCTTTTCAATCCAAATATGATATTGCAAAAAGACTGGGAAGCCCGGCTAAATACCCGGCACACTGGAAAAAGTATGCTGTGCTGGAAATGATTGAGCAGAAGCCGGCAGATTCACTGGCCATCATCATTGACTGCGGCACCGAAGATTTTTTCTACGCAGACAATAAAGCGCTGCATGAAAAGCTATTGCAACTGAAAATCACGCATGACTATATTGAGCGTGGCGGAGGGCACAACTGGGCTTATTGGGAAAATGCGGTGAGCTACCAGCTATTATTTTTTCACCGGTATTTTGTACAGCAGGCACGTACATCATAACATAAATCGTACATCGTATACTTCGCAAATCATCAAATCAGAAAT
>DAOLFO010000225.1:0-1409 GCA_035326305.1 Chitinophagaceae bacterium | reverse complement strand
CAACCGTCAATCGCTACTCCGTACATCATAATACGCCTGCCTAATTCCCTCCCGTGCGGCCATCCCTTACTTTCACATTTTTCTTTCGGGAGTTTTTCTTTTCAAAGTCAAGCACGGCCTGCGGTTTGACCACTTCTTTTTTCTCTTTATCAGCATTTGCTGTTTTATTGCCGCCTTTCAGGTCAATCGGCTTCAGCTCATCTTCTGTTCCCGGTATGGCATCGCCTGTCTTTAGCTTATCCATCCACCATTCTTCGGTTTTCAGGATAGTGCCCCACTCCGGGTCAAAATAAGTCCAGACGCCATGCTTTACCGTATGTCCCTCCACTTTTACAATCACCTGGTCTATTACTTTGGTAGGATCATTTACATCCACCACATCCACGGTATCAAACGTTTTTCCCGGCTCTATCGCCCGCCAGGTTTCTTCCCGCTCCAGCCCGCCGGTACGGGTATAGTATTTTGATTTTCCGTCAAGGCTGCCCCACCGGTAATTTTCTTCCGCTATTTTATCGCCCATCAGCGAAAAACGCACCCATTTCCCCTGCTTTTTGTCATCCTCATAATATCCCTGCTCATCATAGCCGGGCTCACCCCGTAATGTTTCTATATGCACCACCCAGGGACCCTGCTTTTTTCCGTCCATATCTACCCGGTTCAGCGTATCGCCGCGTACACCGATGATATAGCTTTTCCACTGAGCCTCCGTATGTTCCGGGCCTAATAGTATGGCAAACAACAATATCAGGGAAATGCGCATGGCTGAACTTTTATTTATTAATTAAATAACGAAATATCCATCTGTTTATGCGGCAAAAACCTCACCAATCAAATTTACCCTAAACAATTCATACCCGGTTTTTAACACCAATAATGAAGTAAAAACCCGATTTTTACTGCTATGAGACTGATAATAGCCTTTGCTGCACTGACCTTTGTGCTGGCATCCTGCGGAAAAATGCAGGAGCCGGTTTTTCACCATATTGAGAAAGTGGAAATGGGAAAACTGGGACTTACTGCAACAGAGGCTACCCTGCACCTGAAATATTACAACCCCAACAATTTCCGGGCAAAACTAAAAAGCGCTGAAGGTGAAGCCTGGATGGACAGCCTGTACCTGGGTCATTTTGTAGTGGACACGCTGATTAACGTACCTCCGCGGAGCGATTTTTTTGTACCGGTAAGGCTGACACTGGATATGAAGCAGGTAATTCAGCATTCGCTGAATGCATTTAACAAAGAGCAGGTAAAGATCCGGATCAACGGAAACGCCAGGGCCGGCAGAAGTGGTTTTTACAAAACATTTCCCATACACTATGAGGGACTTCAAAATTTGCAGCAGTTGTTTATACGGTGAGTGGCTGGGAAGACGTATGATATGAGATGTACGGTGTATGATGTACGATGTA
>DAOLFO010000004.1:24851-30200 GCA_035326305.1 Chitinophagaceae bacterium | reverse complement strand
CGAAGTTTCCAAACTTCGCATACTTTATGTTCTTACCAAACTCCGTTTGGAATACGTTACACACCTAATCCCCAAATAATTCAGCGCCTAAACCTTCGCTTGAATCAGCCACCCCACTATACAATGACTCAAAAAAGTCATCCCCGTACCCGGCCAGGTGTTAAACAATAAACCATTCCCCGCTCTCTCAAATCGTAAATTGGCTATAAACCGGTATTTGGGTAAAACACCGGCACAAGCTAACTTCGCTATACCTTAAAAGTATCGTATGAAATTCCTGAAATGGCTGGGTGTTATTGTCCTGCTTTTAATTATTGTTTATTTCCTGGGGCCGCGGCCGGCCAGCCCGGCCTATGCCACCGCCCTGCCTGCGGTACCTTCCCAACCGGCGTCCCTTATATCCTACATAGCGCAGCAGGAAGCCCGGCATGCAGTAAAACCCGACAATGAAGCCCGCATCATCTGGCAAAATGATTCGCTGCGTCAAAAAACGGAATATGCCGTAGTGTACCTGCACGGCTTCTCCGCCAGCCAGGAAGAAGGCGACCCTGTTCATATTGATTTTGCAAAAAAATTCGGCTGCAACCTCTACCTGTCCCGCCTGGCTGATCACGGTATTGATACGGCAGAGCCCATGGCCAACCTTACGGCCGACAAGCTCTGGAGCTCTGCAAAAGAAGCGCTGGCCATCGGAAAACAAATCGGGCATAAGGTGATTCTCATGGGCACCTCCACCGGTGGCACACTGGCGCTGCGCCTGGCAGCCACCTACCCTGATATTGCTTCGCTGATTTTATTATCACCCAATATTGCCATCAACGATGGGGCTGCCTGGCTGCTGAATAATCCCTGGGGCCTGCAGATAGCAAGGATGGTAAAAGGAAAATATAATATTGCTTCCGACACCACCGCCTTGTATAAAAAATACTGGTACCACCGCTACCGTATGGAGTCCGCTGTGCAACTGCAGGAGCTGCTGGAAACCAGCATGCGCTCCGGCATATTTGAAAAAATAAAACAACCGTTACTGCTGCTGTACTACTACCAGGATGAAGACCACCAGGACAAGGTGGTAAAAGTGTCCGCCATGAAAAAAATGTTTCGCCAGCTCAGCACGCCGCCCGGTCTGAAGCAGGAAGTGCCGGTACCCCGCGCCGGCGACCATGTAATCGGCTCTTACATCAAATCAAAAGACATCAGGGCAGTGGAGGCGGAATGTGAAAAATTTGCAAGGGAAGTTTTACAGATGCAGCCTGCCCTTTAAAAGAAAAATGCAGGTGCCTGCTAAACAGTAAGCCGTTTCCCTTCCGGGTATCTGCCATTCTTTCTCCCATGTAAAAAATACACCCGCAATTGTGAAAGCCTTTCACAATTGCCGCCATCAATACAGCCCATCTTCCCATTTATCCCATTGGGTATAAACAGGTCTGATTAATCGCCCATCTTACGATACATTTCGTAAACCAACCTGTATGGCAACTGCTACTATCCGCACATGCTTTGTGCTGCTATCCGCTGTATTTTTCTATGAATCTGCGGCGCAAAAGAAATATGCCGTTACCGGCATCGTCAAAGACAGCACCGGGAAGGCATTGCAATATGCTACAGCCAGCCTTTATAAAACCGGCAGCCCCGAAGCAGTGGCCACCAGCTATACCAGCGACAAAGGCGCTTTTCGCCTCAGCGGCGCAGATACCGGGAGCTATACGCTCAGCATCTCCCATACCGGCTATGCAGAGCTGGAAAAAAACATCCGGATAACCGGTGCAGACACAGATGCCGGCATACTGGAGCTCCGGGTATTTACCGGCACGCTCAGCGGCGTGGTGGTAACGGCTAAGAAGCCGCTCATTGAGCAAACAGATGATAAAATAATATATAACGCCGAAAACGACCCGGCCAGCAAAACAGAAACAGCCATAGACATCCTGCGCAAAACACCTTTTGTAAGCGTGGATGGTGAAAATAATGTGATGGTAAACGGGCAAAGTAATTTCCGGGTATTGCTTAACGGGCGGGAGACATCCATGTTTGCCCAGAATGTAAAAGAAGCGCTCAAGGGCTTTCCGGGAGCATTAATTGTAAAAATTGAAGTCATCACTTCGCCTTCGGCAAAATATGATGCAGAAGGTGTGGGCGGCATCATCAATATCATTACAAAGAAAAAAGTGGTGGGCTATAATGGCTCCGTATCCTTGTATGCCACCACCAACCGCTTTACGAATGTAAATGCCAACTTCAGCGCCAAGTTTGGCAGGCTGGGCATGACGCTGTTTTATGGAGGCAATGGCAATAACAACCTGCCGGGCCGCAGCACCACAGCCACCACCCCGTATATACCCACCATCTTTACGCACCGGCTGCTGGAAGGGGAAAGGCGCTTCAGCAATTTCTGGCAGTTTGGCAACATGGAAGTGAACTATGAAATTGACACGCTGAATATCGTCAGCGCCTATATGAATATGAATGGCGGGTTTAATAAAACAAAACTGAACCAAACCATTACCACTACTTATCCATCGGCACCGGCCACCACCAGCTATTATGACATCAGCAGCCGGAATGAATACCCGAATAAAAGTGTGGGCACCGACTATATCCGCAAGTTTGCCAGTAATAAAGAAAAGGAATTCAGCATAAGGCTGAACGGAGAATTTGGTAACAGCAATACCTTCAGTAACAGTGAGCAGGACAACCCCGGCACTGACCGCTATATTCAAAACACAAGCATTGCTAAAAACAGGCAGTACACTATACAATCCGACTTTATACAGCCGCTGACCAAAAGCCGCAAAATAGAAGCAGGGGTAAAAGCCATCCTGCGCAGGGCCAGCTCTGATTTTGAAAGCCTGGAAAAATATACTTCCGGTGAAAACTATAAGCCCAACCCGGCCAAT
The DNA here is from genome assembly GCA_035326305.1 of Chitinophagaceae bacterium. Taxonomy (GTDB): domain Bacteria; phylum Bacteroidota; class Bacteroidia; order Chitinophagales; family Chitinophagaceae; genus DAOLFO01. Next base: position 27,303 of record DAOLFO010000004.1, on the reverse strand, counting down.
ACTGATTATTTCAATTACGACCAGGATGTATACAGCATCTACAGCACTTACAGCTTTAAGGTAAAGAAAACCACCTTCCGCCTTGGCGCCAGGCTGGAGCATACGCTGGTAGACGGCAATTTTGTTTCTTCCGAAACCAAAGTAGGGCAGAAGTATACGAATATACTGCCCAACCTGCAGGCCAGCATCCGGCTGAATAACACGTATACACTTGTCACCACTTACAGCATACGTATGCAGCGCCCCTTTATCTGGAACCTGAACCCGTTTGTAAATAACAATGACAGCCTCTTTATTTCTTACGGCAACCCGGCGCTTGACCCGCAGACCATTCATGCCCTCTCAGCACAGGTGCGCATCATGAAGGGTAATACATTCGCCGGTATCACACTTACCGGCAGCTATAGTGATGATATGATAGTGCAGTACGCTTCTTTTGATGCTGCCACGGGAGTGACCAGCACCACCAGCGGCAATATTGGTAAAGAAACACAGGTGATGATGAACCTGAACCTCACCACCCGCATCACTCCCGACTGGAGCGTGTTTCTGAACGGGCGGGTAGCCTACAATCATGTAAGGAACAGCTCACTCAAAACACAAACGAACAGCGGCTTCGGCGGCAATGCCAACCTCAACACTACTTACACTATCAGCAAGCGGTTTAACATCAGCGGTTATGCCGGTTTCTTCCGGCAGCCCGTAGCTATCCAGTACTCTTTCCCGCTCAATACCTGGTATGGTATCAACTTTGGGTATAAGCTCTTTAATGAAAAGCTTACCATTGCGGGCGGCCTGTCTAATTTTCTCAAAAAGGAAATGGACTTCCGGGTGCGGGTGATTGACCCCAACTTCCGCACCATTACCACCAGCACCTTCCCCTACCGCGGGCTGGCACTGAGCCTGAGCTGGAATTTTGGGAAAATGACAGAAAATGTATCGAAGAAAAAAGGCGTGACCAATGATGATTTGATTGGCAACGGACAGGGAGGCGGGAATTAGGAAAGTTAAAGCCAATCCGTTTTATAAAATCAGCAGCAGCAATACGGACAATATCACTAATTCAATCACCCAGGTAATTCCAGCATTATTTTTTGATAAAAACCGTATTAAAATACTAACAGGAACCAGTATAAAAAAACAAGGAAGGAAGAGTGCAGCAACCTGGTGCGCCCAATCCCGCGTATCTCCGGCAAACCGGAGCCGGTCAATGACAAAGCCTGTAAAACAGATTAGGGTCCCGATAATAAATGGAGAAAAAAAATAAGCCAGGGTTGTAAAAAAATGAACGCTCTTTATTTTAATCCGGCTCATTGTGAAAGGTACATAATTTTTGCGGTGGACAAGAGAGATATTCTTATTCCGCAAATTGAAAGGTAGTAGTAATTTTTTCTATTTCAACTCATTTCTTTTTTGATAAAAACCCGCATAATCATACCTGTCTTTTACTGATTGCAGGCAAATAAGACTATGGGAAAGAAAGATTAGAATTATCCGGTTCATGCTGATTTTTTTTCAGTTTTGCAGCAATGGCTATTAGCCGGGGTATATCTTCCCTCTTTTTAGCGGATACTTTTGCGTTAACTTCCTCTTTTGGCGTCATGGCGATATAAAAATTGTTGCTTGCCTGGTAAACTGTCCAAACAATTGGTTTCCCCAACAGGCAAGACTGTATTTTTTCGATTTCCTTACCCCAGTTGGGTTTGCTGCTCATAATTGGGCTGCCCCGCTTAATTTCAATAAACAATGACCACTCTTTACTTTCATCTGCAGGAGAAATATGATACCCCGGTTGCCCTTCCTTACCCCTGGCTTCACTTACTTTAAAAGTATTGGGTAACGCTATATAAAAATTTGATTTTCCAAGCCTGACATCCGCCGTATCTGCAGAAAGAGGCTGATTAAGGCAATGCCTGCTTTGGTAGCGGCAGGGCGTCTGTGTATCCGGTATGACCACCCCCTCTTCTTTGTCCATGGCCAGAAAGGTAACCGGGGTTACCAGCCATTGCTTCCGGTATTTTCCTACCTCTTTTACCAGCTTTTTATAATCATCATAGTTGATAGCTTCCGCTGCTGAAACTGCAGGCTGAGCTCCTGCATATCCGGAAAATACAGCGAGCATGGAAAAAAATAGCATGCGCATACAGCAAGTGGTGTTTTGTACTGCCGGGCGGCAGGATGTTTGAAAAAAGGTTAGTAAGAAGCCTGTATAAAAATAAATGCTTTATACAGATTTCTTACCAGAAAGCCTGCTATTTAACATATTAAAACTATTAATACTTGTATCCTCCTGTTAAGAGGTAAGGGTGATGCAGGGAAGGTGAAGGACGGGGGGTACGGCATAACGATTTACGAATTTCGATTTTGGATTTACGAATAGCGTACTGACCGTTGACCGCTTCTCCCTTCAGCCGCCTGTCATGCCGACGCAGGAGGCATCTGATACGATGTA
>DAOLFO010000004.1:0-24751 GCA_035326305.1 Chitinophagaceae bacterium | reverse complement strand
GCCCGCTCAGTAATCAATCACCTGCTCTTCTATCGCCTGCGGTATTTCCCGCCATTCATATTGCTGGTTGCGCAGTTGCGGTTCAAAACCTGCTTCGCGGATGGCATCCTGTATCGTTTTGTAGGTAAAGCGGTGAGGAGCGCCGGCAGCGCTCACCACATTTTCCTCAATCATGATGGAGCCAAAATCATTAGCACCGGCATGCAGGCAAATTTGTGCAACGGCTTTGCCTACCGTGAGCCAGGAGGCCTGTATGTTCTTAACATTTGGAAGCATGATACGGCTCAGAGAAATCATGCGGATATACTCATCTGCTGTCGTCAGGTTATGTACGCCGCGTATGCGGGCCAGCAGGGTATCCACATCCTGGAAGGTCCAGGGAATAAAAGCCAGGAAGCCCTTGGCATGTGCGGGCTTGCGGCTTTGCACTTCTCTTATTTTCACCAGGTGGTCAAAGCGCTCTTCTATCGTTTCCACATGGCCAAACATCATAGTGGCCGAAGTGGTGATATCCAGCTTATGCGCTTCGTGCATAATGTCGAGCCACTCCTGTGCCCCGCATTTACCCTTGCTGATAAGGCGGCGCACCCGGTCATTCAGTATTTCGGCACCGGCACCGGGCAGCGAGTCCATGCCTGCTTCCTTCAGCGCTTTCAGCACTTCGTGGTGCGTGCTTTTTTCCAGCTTGGTGATATGAGCCACTTCAGGCGGGCCAAGCGCATGCAGCTTTATATTCGGGTATTCCGCTTTTATTTTTTGAAAAGTGTCTGTATAAAAAGCAAGTCCCAGCTCCGGGTGATGCCCCCCTTGCAGCAATAGCTGGTCGCCACCATAGCGCAGGGTTTCCTCTATCTTTTTCCGGTATACCGGCATATCGGTAATATAGGCTTCGGGGTGGCCGGGTATGCGGAAGAAGTTGCAAAACTTACAGTTGGCAATGCACACATTGGTGGTGTTTACATTGCGGTCTATCTGCCAGGTCACTTTGCCATGCGGCACCTGTTTTTTGCGCAGCTCATCAGCTACCAGCATCAGGTCAGCCAGCGGCGCCCGGTGGTACAGCTCCACCCCTTCTTCCGCCGTCAGCATCTCCAGCCGGACAGCTTTATCGAGCAATGAATGTATGGACATACCGTTTATTTAATTCAACCCTGCGGGTCTGCAAAAATACATAACAATAAAGACTCCCCGCCGGTTGTGCACGCTGTAAAAACCAGTAAATTTAAATGCGGGAACAAAGCATCTTTTGACAGGGTTGCCTTGTCTCTGCCTGTCACCAGCCGGGCCGGAACCAATTAACTGACTATGAAAAAAGGCTTTTTGCTTGCCGCTTATCTGCTGGCGCTTACTTTCTCACAGGCACTCCGGGCGCAGGAGGAGTTTATTGAGCCGCCTTCCCGTTTGCTTTCCCGTATTTCCTTTACACAGCTTACCGGCGGCGTGATACTGCTGAGCGCTCAGCTTGATGACTTTCCGGATACGCTCAATTTTATATTAGACAGCGGCAGCAGCGGCATATCGCTTGACTCCACCACAGTGGCTTATTACCAGCTACAGCCCGTAGAGTCCGGCCGCACCATCCGAGGCATTGCCGGCATTAAGGAGGTTGGTTTTTTGTACAACAGGAAGCTGCATTTTCCCGGCCTTACGGTAGACAGCCTTAACTTTCATGTTAATGACTACTCTGTTCTTACCAGCGTATACGGCTATCGTATTGATGGCATCATTGGCTTCGGGTTGCTGAGCCGGTATATCCTCAAAATCAATTATGACAGCCTGAAAATTGATATCTGCAGCCCCGGCTCTATTCGCTATCCCAAAGGTGGTTTTTTACTAAAGCCTATTTTAAGCACCCTGCCCGTACAGTTTGCACGGGTAAAAGACGACCGGGCCATGCAGGCCCGTTTCCTGCATGATATCGGCGCCGGCGTTTGCCTCATGCTATCCAAAGATTTTGTGGAAGACAGCATGCTGCTGCACCGCAAGCGTAAGCTGCTGCCCAAAGAAGGCGAAGGCATTGGTGGTAAAATAAGCATGCACGTAACAGTGGTGAAGGAACTCCGCTTCGGGCCTTACCGTTTCCGCAATGTGCCCACTTATATTTTAGACGATGAGTTTAACGTCACCTCTTACCCCTACATGGGCGGATTGATTGGTAATGATATTTTCCGGCGCTTCAATGTTATTTTCAATTATCCCAAACGGGATATCCACCTGGTGCCCAATGAGCATTTCCGCGATCCGTTTGACTATTCTTATTCCGGCATTGAACTGTATTTTGTTGACGGGGAAATTATCATCGGGGATGTGTCAGAAGGCTCACCGGCGGCACTGGCAGGCGTTAAAGAAGGAGATATGCTCATTGGTATTAATAACAACCTGTCACTTGACTTCAACCAGTATAAGGCCATGCTGCAGTCGGCAAAAGAAAAGCTGAAGCTGCTGATACGGCGTAATGGCACTGAGCTGATGCAGTTTGAAATAAAAGTAAAAAGCATCCTGTAGTGCAGGAGAGCGCCGGGTCTGCCCGTTTCCCCCGCTTATTTTCAATATTTTTGCTGCTTTGTGTCAATTTTTAAACCCTTAAACCTTCTGCGGAAGGTATTTGTTGAATACAGGTATGATCCATTTTGAAAAATTTACATTAAGCAACGGGTTGCGGGTAATAGTACACCCTGACAATTCCACACCAATGGCTGTGGTAAATGTGATGTATGATGTGGGCGCACGGGATGAGGATCCGGGTAAAACAGGCTTTGCCCATTTATTTGAGCACCTCATGTTTGGCGGCTCACAGCATATCCCTGTTTTTGACAAGCCGCTGGAAATGGCCGGTGGTGAAAACAATGCCTATACCACCAACGACCTTACCAATTATCACATCCAGTTGCCGGCAGAAAACCTGGAAACAGCTTTCTGGCTGGAAAGCGACCGCATGCTGTCACTGGCTTTCAGCAAGAAAAGTCTTGATGTGCAGCGCAAAGTGGTGTGTGAAGAGTTTAAAGAGCTTTATATCGCCAAGCCCTATGGCGATGTATGGCATAAGATGCGTGAGCTGGCTTACCGGCAGCACCCTTACCGCTGGATGACGATAGGCAAAGAGCTGTCACATATTGAAAATGCCACACTGGATGATGTAAAATATTTTTTCTTTAAACATTACCGCCCTGTAAATGCCATACTGGTAGTGGCAGGCAATGTAACGGCTGAAAAGGTAAAGGAGCTGGCTGAAAAATGGTTTGGCGATATCCCTTCCGGCGAAAAATATGAGCGGAAGATAACTCCCGAACCCGAACAAACCGAAGCACACCGGCTGGAAATTACTGCCGATGTACCCGTGGATGCTTTTTACAAATGCTGGCACATGGCCTCCCGGCTGGATAAGCGTTATTATATCGCTGACCTCTTGTCTGACATACTGGGTGGCAGCGCATCCTCCCGCCTGCACCAGTCGCTGGTAAAAGAGAAGAAATTATTTGTCGGCATTGAATGTTATCACCTGGGCAGCACAGATACCGGCCTGATGACCATAGCCGGTAAGCTGGTAAAAGGCGTATCGCCGGAAGAAGCGGAAAAAGCAGTAGAGGAGGAATTGGAAAAAATGCGCCTTGACGGGGCGGCAGCGGCTGAGCTGCAAAAAGTAAAGAACAAAACAGAAAGCCTGATGGCTTTTGAAGATATGAGCATCATGAGCCGGGCCAACAGCCTGGCGTATTACGAACTGCTGGGCAATGCCGCCTGGATAAATGAAGAGCTGGACAAATACGCTGCTGTGACCACAGAAGACATCCGCGAAGAAAGCCGCCGCATCTTCCGCCCGGAAAACAGTAATACCATTTATTACAAAGCAGCTTTATCATAACAGAGCTGCAGCAGCAATATATTTCATTAAAAAAACTATCATGCCCGTTACAGACAGAAAAACACCTCCGTTCATAAAAGACGCTGTACAGTTTAACCTGGAGCTGAAGCCCTGTCATCATTTTCAGCTCCGCAACGGGGTGGACGTATATACCATTCATGCCGGAGCGGAAGAAGTGATGTCGCTGGAGTGGGTGTTCTTTGCAGGCAATGCCTATGAGGAAAAAAATATGGTGGCTGCTTCCGCCAATTTTTTGCTGCGCAATGGCACCAGCCGCATGAATGCATTTCAAATCAATGAACATTTTGATTTTTATGGTGCTTTTCTCAACAGGGCCTGCTATACCGAAACCGCCACCCTGTCCCTGCATTGCCTCAACAAGCATATTGCAGCGCTGCTGCCGGTAGTGCGGGAGCTCGTCACAGATTCGGTAATGCCGCAAAACGAGCTGGACATTTACCGGGACAACTCAAAGCAGCGCCTGAAAGTAAACCTGCAAAAGAGCGATTTTGTAGCCGGGCGGCAGATAGATGCTTATCTCTATGGCAAAGATCATCCCTATGGTAAATACAGCACCGAAGAAGACCTGGATGCGCTGAACCGGGAAGAGCTGATAAAATTTTATCAGCAATACTACCAGCAGGGCCGCTTTATCATTTTTGCAGCCGGCCGGTTGCCGGCCAACCTGGAGCAGTTGCTCAACGAACAGTTTGGGGACCTGCCCGTAAGCAGCGTACCGCTCCGCAATCCGCCGGTATTGCCCGCTGCGGAAAAAAAATACCGCATCGTAAATGATGAAAAAGCCGTACAGGGATCGGTAAGGCTGGCCCGCCCTTTTCCCGGCCGCCATCACCCCGATTTTTTAAAAGTAATGGTGCTGAATACACTGCTGGGCGGTTTTTTCGGTTCCCGCCTGATGAAGAATATCCGCGAAGAAAAAGGCTATACCTACGGCATACACAGCTACCTGCAAAACCATATGCACCAAACTGCCTGGATGATCAGCACGGAAGCGGGCAGGGATGTGGCCGAAGCAGCTATTGAAGAAACCTTTAAGGAAATGAAACGCCTGCAGCTAAAGGCCGTGCCCGAAAAAGAATTGCTGCTGGTGCGCAACTATCTCATGGGCACTTTGCTTGGCGACCTGGACGGGCCTTTCCAGATCATTGGCCGCTGGAAAAATATCATCCTCAACAATCATGATGAAGATTATTTTAACCGGTATGTGGATACGGTAAAAACTATTTCCGCCAAAGAGTTGAAGCTGCTGGCGCAACAATACCTGAATGAGGAGGAGTTTTATAATTTGGTGGTGTACTAATTCCCCACCGGCAGCCCGTCTATTACTTTCAGCCTTTCCTGCAATTTCTTACCCGGCTGAAACCGTTTTGCAATGGTAATACGATAGTTTCCTGTACGCAGCTTGTATGCGGCATAATGCCCGCTGGCGCTAAGGCGGTTGGCCACCCAGGATATATTGGCACTCCAGTTATCGCTGTTATACCCTGTTACTGCACGGACAATCAGGTTGGGGCTGATTGTTGTGCGGGTCGCCAAATCGTTTTCCTTCCATTCTTTTACAAAGCTCAGGTCTGCATTAAGGGTGAGCGAGCCTGTCAGAAAAAAATGCCGGCGGTGCACGGCGGTATATGCATAGCCGGCGCCGGGGCCTATCTCCAGGAACCTTACTTTCACCACATCCCCGTGCGGATAGCCGGCCACGATAGCTGACGGTACCAGCGCACTATCGCTGTGTACCACGCCATAATATACTTCAGCACCTGCCAGTAAGGTTCCGGCTGATTTTTTTTGCCATTCATTTTGCAGGAAAGCAGCCCGGTAAGAAAATTTTTCAGGATTAAACAAGCGGTGTACTGCTGCACCAAGCAGGCTTACTTTTATATCCGGCCTTATGTAATAATTGCCCTCTACAGGTGGCACCAGCTTTTTTGGCGTGAGGTAATAGCCTTTATAAAACTGGCCAAACAGATCAGCCACCCATTGCCGGGTGTATATATGTGATTGCAGATCGAGCGACTTTGTTTTGCCTCTTTCTTTATCATTAAAGACACCTGCACCCAGGTTAAGTGTAATAGCCCGGTAAGTGGCGCCTATGCCCAGGTTGCGGGAAGTATTGGGATTGTACAAAAAGCGTTCTGCACCGGATGGTGTGCCGGGCTGCAGGTTGGTATATTTATGAGAAAAATAAAAACGGCCGGTGATAAGGTTGGGATACACCTGGTAGTAGCTGCTGTCGTGTACCTGTGCTTCCGCATAAAATGTTGCAGATACAAAAGCGGCGAGTAAAGCACCGTAAACAAATATATTTCCCGCCTTTCTCATATAAGTCTGTCTGAAAAAATAATGCCGCATACCAGGAAATATCCCATAAAGAATAGTCCTGCTTCTTTTTAACTTATTGACACAGCTTTTCCGCTCTCAGCGCATACACCATGGGGATTTTGTTGCCCAGCTTATCTATCACGTAGTGGCCGGGCGCTGTTTCCTTTGTATGCAAAAAGCAGTTGTGTGGTGAATAATCATACTCCTGAAATTCTTTCAGCTCCAGCCCGTTGCTGAGCAATGCCGTCAGCACATCGCCCAGGCTGTGGTTCCATGTCACGTATTCGCCGGTAATGGGCGCCTGCCGGTCGGCATAGGTGCCGCTCTCCGTTTCTATAATGGGAGCTGTATTAAAATAGCTGTACCCGATTTTTTCAAAATGATCATCAAACATCCAGACCACCGGGTGAAACTCAGCGAATATCAACTGCCCGCCCCGCTTCAGGTACCGGCTGATCAATGCTCCCCATTGCTGCATATCCGGCAGCCAGCCGATAACACCGTAGCTGGTAAACACGATATCAAAAGTTTCATCTATATGCTGCGACAGGTCATAAATATTGCAGCAGATAAAGCGTACAGCCGTATTTGTTTTCACCGCCAGGTCATTAGCGCTGGCAATCGCTTTGTCTGACAAGTCCACGCCGGTACAAATGGCGCCCAGCCTTGCCAGCGAAATAGTGTCCTGCCCGAAATGGCATTGCAGGTGCAGTATTTTTTTTCCGGCTATATCTCCCAGCAGGCCAAGCTCAATGGGGCAAAGCGATGATTTGCCTTTTACAAAACCTTCCACATCATAAAAAGCAGATTGCAGGTGCGCTTCGGTTCGCCTGTTCCATGATTCCCTGTTTATTTCAATATAATCAGCCGCTCCCATAAAAAATGAAGATTATCTGTAAGCAAAATAAACCATTGCCGCTAAATAAATAGACGGTTGCCGGTCACAATATTATTCAAGCTTGTTTTGCCGGAAAATATAATAGATGAGCCGGCTGGTTTCATGGTGCTCTCTTTGCACCTTCTTTGGATTTTCTTAGCGGTTATTTTTACTGCAAAGCGTGCAAAGTATCTGTAAAGTACATAAGAGGGTTTAGCGGGGCCGCCTTTTAAAAACACATATGCTATTTCAACTCCTTCCACCAGCTATCAAAATGCTGCGCCTCATCCCGCAGGTACACAATTTCGCCGATACGGGGAGTGAGCAGCGGTACCGGCTGCCCGTTTTCATTCAATGCTGTAATCATATTGAGGGGCTCATCCCAGGTATGATTGGCCATGGCAAACTTACCGGAGTGTACCGGCATCATTCTTTTTGCCTGCAGATCTTTTGCTGCCTGCAGGTTTTCTTCAGGGTGCGCATGGATAAGCCGCCATGCTTCGTTATACTGCCCGTTATCAAGGATGGCCAGGTCAAAAGGGCCAAAGCGCCTGCCTGTTTCTGCAAAATGAGTATCATAGCCGCTGTCGCCACCGAGAAAAAGCCGCAGGTCTTTTGCCTGCAGCACAAAGGATACCCATAAGGTATTGTTGCGGGTAAATCCCCTGCCGGAAAAATGCCGGGCCGGCGTAATATGCAGCACCATATCCGGGGTCAGCACTTCTTTTTCATACCAGTCTTTTTCAATAATAATTTCCGGCGCATAGCCCCATCGCTCCAGGTGGGCGCCTGTGCCCAGGCCGGTAATCACTTTACCCACCTTATCTTTTAACCCGGTGATGGTGTGGTAGTCCAGGTGATCGTAATGGTCATGTGTGATGAGCAGGTAGTCAATAAAAGGCAAATCACTTACGGTATAAGCATCGGCGCCTTTAAATGCGGTATTTGTACCCGGCAGCGGAGAGGCATTGCCGCTGAAAACAGGATCAACAAGAATTTTTTTTCCGTTTACCTGCAAATAGTAAGAGGAGTGCCCGAACCAAACGAGGAGGTCCTGGCCGGCCGGCAAATCTTTCAATGTTGTTTTTACAGCCGGGATGCTCAACGATGGTTTGCGATGGGGCTTTTGCTTAAAGAAATAATCATACATCACCCTGCGCATGGTGTATCCTTCGGTAAACTGGGGAGTCGGGTTCAGGTTTTGAAATTTTCCCCTGCGGAAATGCGGTGACTGCCTGATGCGATCCAGCCTTTTTCCCGAAGGGGATTTACCAAATTTTGGCTGGCGGATAAAAAGTATAAACAACAGGACAAGCGCCAGCAGTATGATGAGAAAGATGATCACGTCTTGCTTTATTAGTGCTTAATGGATTTACTACACGGATCAATAAAAAATGTTCGGCCGGCTCCTTACTTTATTTTTTCCTTTGGCCTTTTCTTATTTACCACCGGCGCATTATCCTTCCAGCGCCACAGGTGCACGCAGGCATAGGTGCGGTAGGGGCTCCATTTAGCAGAGATGCGCAGGAGGTCTTCCCGGAATTTTTTCTTATCACTGCGGTCCAGCTTGTATATGCCTATCATGGCATTTTGTATGCCCAGGTCATCTACGGCAAATACATCTTCCCGGCCAAGGGCAAACATGAGCAGCATCTCCACCGTCCACCGGCCCACCCCTTTAATGGCGGTCAGGTAAGTGATCACTTCCTCATTATCCATCTTCCCCAGCCTGCGGGCATCCATACCCTGTTCTATTTCAAACAGCGCCACATTCTTTACATAATTCACTTTGGCATTGCTCAGCCCTATGCCACGCAGCACTTCAAACGGGGTATCCGCTATCTGCTGCGGCGTGGGCGCCTTGCCACCATACAATGCGAGGAAGCGCCGGTAGATCACATCCGCTACTTTGACAGACAATTGCTGGCTCATAATGGAAGCACAGAGGTAGAGGCAAATGTTTTTCCGCTTCTTTAGCTGGTGGGGCTCAGTCCCGTTCAGCAGCTTTTTCAGCTTCCGGTCCTTTTCAAGATGGGCGATGTAATGCATGGAACAAGCAGGTAATTTAAGAATGTGAAAATAAGAAAAATGAGCGGTGAGCAGCGGGCGCAGGTTATTGACCATAGCCTATGGTCCGTACACCATAAAACTATCCCCTAACTTCGCTGCATGCAGCGCCAGGTAATCATAACTAAAGACGGATCCAGCACGGTACATATCCCCGGTATGGACGTTACCTATCACTCCCACCACGGCGCCATACAGGAGTCGCAGCATGTTTTTATACAAGCAGGGCTCATCCATTCGGGAATATTTGATTACATAGGTGTGCACCAGGTACTGGAAATCGGCTTTGGCACCGGCCTGAATGCCCTGCTGACTTTAATAGAAGCTGATAAACATAAAAACCGCATTTACTATACGGCTATCGAGCCTTTTCCGCTTACGCAAAATGAAGCCGGCCAGTTGAATTATTGTGAGCAGCTCCGGTTACCGGAATATCAGCCCCGCTTTGCACGGATGCACGAATGCGGCTGGAATGAGATGTATGAGATCTCAGAATTTTTCCGGCTTACAAAAATCAATAGCAAGCTGGCTGATTATGTTGCAGATGATCTGTTCTCCGTTATTTATTTCGATGCGTTTGCTCCCGCCGCACAGCCGGAATTATGGACAAAAGAAGTGTTTGAAAAAATGTATGCGCTGCTGCTGCCAGGAGGCATACTGGTTACTTATTGCAGCAAGGGCGATGTGCGGAGGGCCATGCAGGCAGCCGGGTTTGCGGTAGAAAAAATACCGGGACCACCGGGCAAGCGGGAAATGGTGAGGGCGGTAAAAAAGGGTTAAGAAGTATAAAGTTTGAGGTCTAAAGTTTATAGTCTGTAGAAGTAAGATCTTATTGTACCAGGTTGCCATTGCCCTGGTCATTTATCCTAAATGGATAAAAGCAACAGCTTAATTCCCCCGGAGTATTGCAATTATCAGCATTATATAACATCTTTGGAGCAAATTCCGCGATATGAAAACTACAGCGCTTCTGTTTCCCATTTTTGTTTATACCACTATGGTTGCTATGGCACAGCCAAAAGCCGGCCTTAAGCAGGTGATGGAGTTGCAAATGCCTACTAATACAAGAGAAATGCAGGGAAAAAACGGCGCCTGTGTGGCCTGGCATCCGGAGCAAAAAAAATATTATGCTGCATTTGCGGGCAATAGCGCCTTCCCCCTGGCCATATTTGATGCCAAAGGGGCTCGCCTGAGTGATGATGACATGAAATGCAGGATTGATGTGCGGGGGCTTTGGTATAGCCCGGTAAAAAAACAAATCTGGGGAAATGGTTATTATCAGAATGGCTGGTTTTCCTATAAGCTCACAAAGGATGGCCTGGTACAGGGTATAACAAACGAAATTGAAGGTGAGGAATCCCAGCCGGAAGACAATGCAATAGGCGTGTATAATACGGCTTCCAACCGGGTGCTTTTTTTATCCTATGATGCGAAGGTGCATAGCTACAATGAAAAAGGGAAGCCCCGGGAAACTATTGACATTCATTGGGGACGCACCAGGGAAATGGGGACTGACCGCGATTCATATCCGGATATACTCCAGGATTATTATAATTATTATTCACTCGCCTATACCGGCAACAAGGGCCAGGAGCTGGGCTTTTTGAATGTTAAAGAAAAACAGGTGGAGCTATATGATATCAAAACCGGCTTTCTTACTAAAATATTGACGCTGCCGGCAACGGCCCCTGTACAAGAAGAATACAACTTTGCTTATGCCAATGGTATTTACTGGCTTTTTGATAAAGAGAACCGCAGGTGGCTGGGCTATAAATGATAGCTGGCCGCCTTTCCTTACCCCTCCACGCTCCAGCTCATCCCGCCGCCTTTTTCATCCTTCAGGCTGATGCCGAGCTGTGCCAGTTGGTTCCGTATTTTGTCAGAAGTCACAAAATCTTTTTTCTTTTTAGCCTCGGTGCGTATCTCTATCAGCAGCTCCATCACGCCTTTCAGCTTTTCATTATCCGCCTCACTTACATCCTGCAGGCCCAGTATATCCTCCACCCAGGTTTTCATTTCTGCCCGCAGCCGCTCAAATGTTTCTTCCGGCAGCGCCGCCACAGGTATCAGCCCGTCCTTCATGGAATTGATCACCGGCACCAGCTCAAACATATTCGCCAGCACCTTTGCCGTGCTGAAATCATCATTCATAAATTCAGAAAACTCCGCTAACAGCTTCAGCACTTTAGCCTCCAGCTCAGCATCACGCTTCCCTTCCTGCGGCTCATAGCTTATGGCCGACAGCTTTTCATACGCTTCCCACAATCTTTTCAGTCCCTTTTCTGAAGCCAGCAGCGCTTCATTGCTGAAGTCAAGCGTGCTGCGGTAATGTGTTTGCAGTATAAAAAAACGGATCACCATCGGGTGATAGGCTTTTTCCAGCAGGGGATTATCACCGCTGAAGAGCTCCGTCAGCTTAATGACATTATTATAGCTCTTGCCCATCTTGCGGCCATTGATGGTGATCATGTTATTGTGCATCCAGTAGCGTACGGGCTCCACATGGTTGCAGATGGTGCTTTGCGCTATTTCACTTTCATGGTGCGGAAACTGCAGATCCATGCCACCGCCATGTATGTCAAAGCGGGCGCCGAGGTATTTGGTAGCCATGGCCGAGCACTCAATATGCCAGCCGGGATAGCCCACGCCCCAGGGGCTTTGCCAGCGCATGATATGGCCCGGCGCTGCCGCTTTCCAGAGGGCAAAGTCAGCTTTATCCCTTTTCTCTTCCTGGCCGTCCAGCTCGCGGGTGGTCTCCAGCAGGTCATCCATGATGCGGCCGCTCAGCTTACCATAGTCATGGCCTGCGGCATATTTTTTTACATCAAAATATACGGAGCCATTCACTTCATACCCGTAGCCAGCTTTGATGATTTCCTGTATCATGCCTATCTGCTCCACGATGTGGCCGGTGGCCGTAGGCTCTATGGAAGGCGGCAGGGTGTTGAACTGCTGCATGGCCCAGTGAAACAGGTTGGTGTATTTCTGCACCAACTCCATAGGCTCCAGCTTTTCCAGCACGGCTTTTTTAGCAATCTTGTCTTCCGCCTCCCGGCCCTCTTCCTCAAAGTGGCCGGCATCGGTGATGTTGCGCACATAGCGCACTTTATAGCCCAGGTGCTGCAGGTAGCGGTACACCACATCAAAAGTGATATAGGGGCGGGCATGGCCCAGGTGGCTCTCGCCGCTCACGGTAGGGCCGCACACATACATGCCCACATGCCCCGGTGTGAGGGGGGTAAACACTTCTTTATGCCTGCTGTATGAGTTATGTATCTTCAGTTCGCTCATGGCGTTGGTAGTATTAATTGGGTTTGCCGGCGGCAGTGGTGCTATCAGCTTCCGTTGCCACGCTCGCTGCATCATCCGGTAATGCTGCTCAGCAGGTTAGCACCCTGCTAACGACTACCGGAAACCCGGCAAAAATAGGATTTTAAGAGTTGAGATGGTTGGGGGCGGATGGCCCATCGGTCTGTGCACTATTGGCTATAGCTGTGTCAGCAACAACAACTGATATAAACGGGGACGTGTAACATGGGGTGAAGATAGGGAAAGGGATGTTAAGGGGGTGGTAAGGTTGGGGAGTAATTAAGAAACTTTTAAAACAAGTATTCGCAGTGCTAAAAAGCAGCAACAGTTTGTATCAGCCAAATTACTGTTTTGCTAAATCGTAAAAAAGTTACGTTTTTGCTTGGTTTTTTACACAGTTCATGTTGTGTTCTGCTTAGGTTGGATATTTTATTTTCGCCGATTCCCAAAGTTCTCTAGAAAATTGTCGCGCTTTTAATCCAAAAGAATGCACCGAACCAGATGTTAGTTCTATTTCTACACCTTCTGTAAATCGTGGATCTTTGGCTAAACCTTTGTCAGCAAGGCAATTGTTATGCATACAGCAGTTTCGTATTTTCTTAGCAACAATAATTTCGCTATTTAGGCTCTTGTCCCATGTAAGTTTTAATTTCCTGTCAAGATATTCAAGAATCTCTGACATAGACTTGTACATAATATTTCTGACTTCCTTTTCTATAAGCTCCTTTATCAATTGGTCGTAACCTTCAGCAAGTAAAAGCTGATTATAAGTAATTGTCTTATCTTTTATTTGAGTCTTCCCTTCAGGGATTAATATTTTAGGATTTTTCGTCAAACATATTATTATCAGATCTGAAAGGAAAGCCTCAAAATATGCATAGCCTAACAGAAATGCAGAAGTGGTTATCTGATTTCTGTAGATAGAGTATTGATTGTTGTAAATTTCTCCAACATTATCAAACTCATCCAGTATTTTATGTCCTTTTATTTTTTCATACGATTGTTGGGACGATATATCTAGCAAGCCAATTAAATAATTAAGTCGAATAGTAAGATTTAAATGAATATTTGTCATAGTTAGAGTGGTCTAGTACGTTGCACACAACGTTGAAGCATTGGCGATGTGGCGGTATTCTGTGTTACGCCTGCCGTGTGCCGCTGCTGATCAAAGATACAAAAGCTGAGAATAGATTCGTCATCCCGCCATTGCAATGTTATGCACTGTGCTTTATAACAATTTTCTAAAGTGTCTAAGTGATATTGCGTTCACGGCTTGTCGTCTTGCTGCTATTCCCGCAAGGGTTCTATAAAGTTTTTTTGTTGTGGATTTTAGGTTTTGGGGTGCAGGCTGGCGGCTGGAGTTCGGGGTTAAGTCAAAAGCAGCAGTCCGTTTAATCAGCCGGCTTTATTCGGCGGAGAAAAACTTCATAATCATTAGTAGTCAGTATCCAACTGGTATAGGGATAGGAGTCATCTGGTTCTTCTGATTCTTCCTCTCTGCTACTATGAAAAAAACTTTTGACAGTAATGCCCCCGGCAGCCGGCCCGGCAAAATACCAGGCGGCTGATCTTTTTGCTTCAGCAGGTGAAAACAACACCAGTGTACGCTTACGCTCCGCCGAATGATAGATTACAACACTGTCGTTTCTTTCCTGCAGCCGGAATATACCCTCTATTTCTGTTTCTTCCGGCACGCAGCCATGCTCCTTTTCCCGGAAGGGCAACTGCGCCGAAAAAGCCACTAACCCGGTATACTTCATGCTAAAGCTGAGATCGGTTGAATAACAGTCGGGTGCTCCGCAGTCGGGGCCATGCAGGTTAAAAGGGATATGCACCTGTATGGAGTCGCCGGAAAGTGTGACCACATCCCGGATATAGAATTCCTGGAAAAAACTTTCACGGAGCCGCTTATCTTCCTTGCGTTTCAGTATTTCCTTTCGCAATGAGTCCTGCGCCTGTTCCCATGCCTGCATATCCCCATCTGTAATACCCGCGGCGTGAGCGGCGGCTGCATGCTTACGGCCGGTATCCAATACAGGGGCGGCCTCCGCAGCCTGCTGTTTTGCCTGTTGCTCTCCACAGGAACAAAAACCCATGATCCATAAAAAGGAAATTACATATTTCATCATCACAACTTATATCCTGAAAACGCTCACTTATACTTATCATTCAGCCCCTTCCCCTGTTTTATCACCGGTATTATTTTCTCCAGCCGGCTTTGCCTGGTGGCATCCTGCTTTGCTTCATTGATGTATACGATGTATTCCTTTTGCCTGCCCGGTGTCAGCTTGTCAAAGGCGGCTTGCAGCGCTTTATCTTTCTTAAGCGCTGCTGTGATCAGCGTCGGCGGCTCCACCGGCTTAAATTTTTCCGGCTTTATCTTTAGCCCTTTCTGTTCTATTGCTATAGCTTCCTGTACATACTCCAGTATTTTCTTTTCGTTTACCTCCTTTATAGAAGTAAAGCGCCACTGCCGGAGCGATTTGGTTTTGCCCTCCTGCGCATTCACCAGCACCTTATATTTATCTTTCAGAAATACGCCGTTGTAAAACCAGATAGTAAAATAATTTTTAAACCCGCCGTAGCTCACCACGTTTTTCCCCTCATAGGTAAATACCTCTGCACCCCATTTGATGCTTTTGCCTAAGGGTGCTTTGTTAAGAATAGCGGCTACCAGGGCCAGCTCTTTTGCCCATTGCTCATTGCTTTGCATGGCTGCCCGGTTTTATTGTTTGCCGTATTTTTCCTGCAAAAAATCAATGGATACCTTCATCATTTTTTTCAGTGCAGGCAGGTTGATGTCCGATAATTTTTTGATGTAGATGCAGGCTTTGCCCATTTTAAACTTACCAAAGTCTTTGAGCAGGTACTCATGCTGCGGCGCTCCTGTGTATACGTACAGGGAAATAGCCGCTTTGCGCGGGGAAAAGCCAATCAGCGGCCAGTCGCCTTCCTGGCGGCTCCTGTCAGACTTATAGTGATATTTCCCAAACCCGATGATGGAAGGGCCCCACATTTTGGGCTTCTGCCCGGTAGCTTCTTCCATGAGCTTTATCAGCTCAAAGCTGTCTTTCTTTTTTTGTTCGGTATCGGCAAAGGCATTGATAAATTCCTTTACACTGGCATTGGTCTGTTTGGTTTTTATTTCGGCCATAGCGGTGTTTTATTTACTTCTAAGTTACAACTCCCGGTAAATCTTTGCGGGTAAAATATAAGGCGCTATGGGGGTAGTTTTTTGGTTTTAAGTTTTTAGTTGGTGTACCCGTCTTTAACCTTACTCTCCCCCTCACTCAGCCCAGCCTCAAACCTTAAACCTTAAACTTTGAACTTTAAACCTCACCCCTCCTTCCTCACCTCCACATCCGCCACCAGCATGTAGTGATCGGAGTAGGGCTTTACAATACGGTTGAACTGGTGGATACGAAAAGCATCCTGCGCAAAAATATAATCAATGCGCAGCGTGGGCGATAGCGAGCTGAATGTACGGCCAATACCGGATCCTTTTTTTAAAAAGGCATCCTGCATATTGCCCCGCAGGGAAAAGTAGGTGTGTGAGTTGGGGATATCATTCAGGTCGCCGCAAAAGAGCAGCGGGTACGGGCAGTCTTCCAGCACCTGCTCTATAATATCCGTTTGCAACTTGCGGTTGGCAATGCCGGTGCGCAACTTGGAAAAAATGCGTTTGGAGTTAGACACCATGCCTTCATCGCCGCCTTTTATTTTATCTATGGCCGCATAGTCGTCTTTTTTAAACTGCAATGACTGCAGGTGCGTGGTATACACCCGTATGGTGTCCTTGCCCGCAAGGATATCGGCATGTATCAGCGCTTCCGGCAGGGAAGGCCGCGGGTAGCGGATCAGCCCGCTGTCAATAATGGGGAAGCGGGAAAAAATAATACTGCCGTAAAACTGCCGGTCGCCATCTGCATCCAGCGCATAATAATAGTAAGGGTACTTATAGTTGCGGCTGATATAGTTGATATTATCATAGAAATCCGGATTGACTGAATGGTAAAACTCCTGCAGGCAGAGCACATCGGCATTTTGTGCCGCTATCTGCTCCATCATGCGCAGGCGGGTGCGGCTGCCTTCGTTGAGGTTGCGCCTGATCTCTACAAAGCGGGCCACATTCCAGGTGGCAATACGGATATGCGTCTTTTCTTTTTGCGGGTTAAATGTACCGGGCAGGTGAAAAGCAAAAAACACGCTGATGCTTTTGTAGCCGATGAGCAGGGCGGCCACGGAGATCAGCGCCAGCTTCCTGTTAAAAAACAGCCACCACAGTGCAAATAAAATAACGATCAGCAACAGGAAAGGAAAAGCAAAGCCGAGAAAGGAAATAAACCACCAGGCTTGCGGGTTGACATGCGGCGCCAGGCAGGCCAGCAGGAAAAAGAGTACGGCCACAATATGGAGAAAAATCAGGAACCGCCTGGTAAACACCCGAAACTTGCTGGCCATAGTTACGAATTTCCGCTTTTCGTGTGATATAACCTTGCCCCGGCTGTTAATCTTCCTTCGCCGCTCTTTTCAGCAGTTCCTTTTCTTCTTCTGTCAGCGCATCAAAGCCCTGCTGGTTGATCTTATCCAGTATTTCATCAATACGCTTTTCAGTAAGGTTGGGCGTTTTTTTATACGGCTGCTGTGTGGGCTTGTAAAAAAAAGCTTCTTTAACGCTTTTGCCCTTTTGGGGCTTATCGGGGTTGAAAAGATTGCTTACCCAGTCAAAGAAATTATTCATCCAGCCGCCCCAGTCCGTGCCGCGGCGGAAGAAATAGATAAACAGGAAGCCTGCCAGCGCACCGGCCAGGTGGGCAATATGCCCGCCGGGATTGCCGGCCGGTATGGTAGCCAGGTCAATAATGAGGTAAAAAATGGTAATGACCCAAATGGGTATGCCACCGTTGAGCAGGGGAAAAATGCGGTAGCCCGGCGACAAAGTGGTAACGGCGGCAGCCACAGCCATCACTCCAGCAGAGGCACCGATAGCAGTGGCCTGGCTGAGATGGGGCTGCAGGGCCGGCAGAAACTGGAAGGCCAGTATAAAAGCCAGCGCACCGGCCAGCCCGCCATAGAGGTATACAGGTACTATCTTGCGGTTGCCGGTAAGCTCCTGCAGGATATAGCCAAATACCCAGAGCCAGAGCATATTGCCCAGGATATGCCATACACCGGTATGGGTAAACATATGCGTGAGCACCGTCCACGGGCGGGAACCCATCTTTGACAGGTCGGCCGGAAGCGCAAACCAACTGAGCACATGCTGATCAAAAACCAGCAATGCCTGCGCACTCTCCCGGTGCTGCAGGTGAATGACCGCACGGATAAAGATGAGGATAACAAAAACGACCAGGTTGATCGCAATAAGAGTAATCAGCGAGTTGTTCGTTTCTGCAAACGACAGGCGCCTTCCATATTCTCTGTCCGAAAAAGCCATAAAACACCAATGAATTTAGTAAGGTTCGCTACTCAATATAACGTTTTCCGGTTGGTTTTGTTCCATATCAATACGATAATAAAGCCGGTAATAGCGCCCCCAAGGTGGGCAAAATGCGCCACATTATCCCCTGCAGAATTGCGTACTGCCAGCATCAGCTCAATGGCGCCGTAAATCAATACAAACCATTTTGCCTTGAGCGGAATCAGGAAATATACATAGATGAGGCTGTTAGGGAATAAATATCCAAATGCTGCCAGCAGACCAAACACGGCACCGGAAGCGCCTAAAGTGGGTATATTAATTATAAAACGGTCAGACCTGATCAAATCAAGCTGCATATCCACAGGCAGGGAGCGGAACTGCTCCATAGCAGGGGCCATCTCCAGGTATAATACAAGCAGGTGAAGCAGGCCCGCACCCAGTCCTGTAACTATGTAGTAAATAAGAAACCGCTTTGAACCCCAAAAATTTTCCAGTTGGCTGCCAAACATCCAAACCGCCAGCATATTGAAAAGAATATGTTCAAAGCTTCCATGCATGAACATATAGGTAATCAACTGGTGTGGCTTAAAAAATACAGAATGCACATCATGCAGTGCAAATGTGTGTGTAATATCAAAGGTTTCCGGCTTAATGACATTCTGCGCTATAAAAACAAGAACGTTGATAATAAGCAGGTTCTTGACTATAGGTGGAAATACATTGGGACGATACTGCCTGTAATAATTCATGGGACAAAAATACTCCTATTCTCCTGTTTGTTATTTATCAGTTGCGCTTTTAGCTCCTGCGCTTTAGTTGCACCACATTTTCTATATGCAGCGTATGCGGAAACATATCTACCGGCTGTATCCGTGTTACCGCATATTTTTCATCTAATAATTGTAAATCGCGGGCCTGCGTAGCGGGGTTGCAGCTCACGTATACCACCACCGGGGCTTCTATTTCCAGTATCTTTCTCACCAGCTTTTCATGCATGCCCGCCCTTGGAGGGTCAGTGATAACCACATCGGCCCGGCCATGCGTCGCAAAAAAAGCATCATCACAAATATCAATCACATCACCGGCAAAGAAAGCCGCATCGGGCAGGCCATTCAGCGCTGCATTTTCCCTGGCATCTTCAATGGCTGCTGCTATCATTTCCACACCTACAATCTTTTTTGCCTGCCGGCTTACAAAAATACCGATGCTGCCGGTGCCACAATACAGGTCGTACACGGTTTCCCTGCCGCTCAGCTCTGCAAACTCCCTTGTCACCTGGTAGAGCCGCGTGCCCTGCCGGGTATTGGTCTGGAAAAAAGATTTGGGGCCTATCTTAAACTGAAAGTCTTCCAGCTTTTCAATCACATAGCCCTTGCCGGTATATACCTGCGGCTCCAGGTCGTGCAGGCTGTCATTCCGCTTGGTATTAATAGTATACAGCAGCGTGGTGATTTCCGGGAAGGCCCGGGCGATATGCTGCAGCAGCGCCTCTCTTTTGGCAGTATGGTCTTCGCCAAATACAATGTTTACCATCAGCTCACCTGTTTCGCACAGGCGTACCTGCATGGTGCGCATCAGGCCGCGGTGCTCCCGCATATCATAAAAGCTGTAATCGTTTTTGCGGGCAAATGCTTTTATTTCATTTCGTATCCGGTTAGTGGGCTCCGCCTGCAGGTAGCAGGTATCAATATCCACTATTTTATCAAAAAAACCTTTGGCGTGGAAGCCGGCCACTTTTACTTCCTTTGGCGCTTGGCCGGGGAGCAGTGCCGGTTTTTCTTTGGTGTATTCCTTATTGCTGAAGGTATACTCCATTTTGTTGCGGTAGTGGCGGGTGCTTTCAGCGCCCAGTATCGGCTGCATATCCGGCAGGGTTATTTTGCCAATGCGCTGCAGGTTGTCCCGCACCTGCTGCTGTTTGTATTCCAGTTGCCTGGCATAGGGAAGCATTTGCCACTGGCAGCCGCCACATACGCCAAAATGCACACAAAAAGGAGTGGCCCGCTCCGCTGAATACTGGTGAAAACGCAGCGGCCACCCCTCAGCCCAGTCCTTTTTATTTTTACCAAGCTGCACATCCACCACATCGCCGGGCACCACATTTTCAATAAAAATCACCTTGCCATCCACCCGTGCCAGCGATTTTCCCTCAGCGGCATACTGCTCCACCTTCACATTTTGCAGCACAATATTTTTCTTTTTTCTGCTCACGGCGCAAAACTAATGAAATGGGACTGCCGGAAAAGGATAAAATATTTCCCGGCCATGCTTCGTTTTTATCTTTTTACCCGTCTGTATCACAGCTTTTTAACGGAGTGGATGCCTGTCTCCCGCAAGGCTGCTATACCTTTACCGGATATATTGTATGATGAAATATTTACTGGCACCCTGTCTTTTCTTTTTACCTGTGCTTTTATCAGCACAGGCGGGCTATGAAATAAAAGTGACGCTGAAGCCTTTTAAAAATCAATATGTCTACCTGGGGCACTATTCCGGCAAGCAGTTGCCGATTGTAGATTCTGCCCTGCTGAATGATAAAAGCGAAGGAGTGTTTAAAGGCACTGCGCCGCTTGGCGGCGGCATTTACCTTATCGGGTACCCTACCCGCGACCGCTTTATTGAAATACTGGTGGATGAAAAGCAGCATTTTTCCGTGATAGCCGATACAGCAAAACGGGAAGATGTAAAATTCATCAACTCACCGGACAATGACTTATTTACCGCCTACCAGAAAGGCATCAATGCCCGTGGCAAAGCGCTGGGTGATGCCCGTAACGGGCTGCAAACCGCTGCCGGTGCTGCTGACTCCGCTGCCTGGAATGAAAAAATAAAGAATGCTCTGGCTGCTATGAGCAGCTACCGGAAAGAGCTGATCAGCCAGCACCCGAATACGCTGATGGCTTCCCTGCTGCACCTGATGCAGGAGCCGGAGGTACCACCCGCCTCTATGCATCCCGGCGGCAAATATGATACGGCTTATGCCCGCTATTATTTTAAAAGCCATTACTGGGACAATATCAATTTCTGGGACGACCGCATCAGCCGCACGCCGGCTTCCCTCTTTGATGAAAAGCTGGACAAATATTTCAACAGTGCGGTGGCCCACCATCCTGATTCGGTCAACCAGGAGCTGGACTGGATGCTGGGCTATGCCAGTGTCAGCAAAGAAATGACGAAGTACCTGCTGGTAAAATTCATTACCCGGTATATGAATATGCAGTATATGTGGGAAGATGCCGTGATGGTCAACCTGTACCAGAAATATTTTGCACAAAAAGATTATGACTGGCTCACGCCGCAGGGTAAAAAGATGATAACCGACAGGGCTTATAACCTGATGGCAAATATGATGGGCAGCCTGGCGCCGGATATTACCCTGCCCGACTCCACAGGAAAGATACAGGCGCTGTATGCCGGCACCTCTCCTTTCACACTGGTTACCATCTGGGATCCCACCTGCGGGCATTGTAAGGAAGTGCTGCCAAAAATTGATTCCATGTACCGTACCAAATGGAAAGACATGGGCGTGCACATTTATGCAATGGCCAAAGAAACGGACGGCACGCAAAAGCACTGGCTTGATTTTATCAGCCAGCACCACCTGCAGGGCTGGACGCATGTATATTATTCACGGGCCGAAGAGAAGAAGAGAGTGGATGCCGGCATACCCGGCTACACACAACTGTACGATGCGCAAACGGTACCCGCCCTGTTTTTGCTGGACAAAGAAAAAAAGATATTTGCCAAAAAAATGGCCTGGGAGCAGATAGATGAGCTGCTGGCATTAAAGCTGAAAAAGCCATAAATATTTTTTCTGCTCCTGGTTGCGTTATATTTTTCAGTGTTGCATAAACAATCACCAAAAACACTATGAAGAAACTGCTGATTACCCTTGCCTGCATAGCCGCACTGAAGGCCGGCTACAGCCAAACACTTTTTACCTATGGCCCGCATAAAGCAGCTAAGGCTGATTTTCTCCGGGCATTTAACAAAAACTACCAGGCGCAGCCCGGCGTAAACAGGGCAAAAGCCATGGAAGATTACCTGCAGCTATATATTGCCTCCCGGCAAAAAGTGCAGGAAGCTATCGCCCGCGGCTACGATACCCTGCCGCAGCTGAAGCAGGAAATGGCCATGCTGCGGGAGCAAATACTGGAGAAATATATCAACGACCCTGCCGCCACTGATAAAATAGTGAACGAAGCTTTTGAGCGCAGCCTGAAAGATATCCATGCCGCTCATATTTTCATTGCATGGGTGGAAAAAAGCGGCGTGCCCGATACGGCTGCCACCAGGCAAAAGCTGAATGCAGTCCTGGGCCGGTTAACGAAAGGAGAAGATTTTCTGCAGGTGGCGCAGCAGCTATCGGATGACCCGTCAGCCAGACAAAACAAAGGCGACCTGAATTATATCACCGTGTTTTCGCTGCCATATGAATTTGAAAATTTGATTTACACCACAGTCCCGGGCCGTTATTCAAAACCGTATGCTTCCCGTGCGGGCTATCATATTTTTAAAAATATCAGTGAAAGAAAAGCCGCCGGCAAAATAAAAACAAAGCAGGTACTGCTGGCCATTCCTCCCGGCGCCGATGCTGCTACCCGGCAGCAAACAGCAGCGCTGGCCGATTCGCTGTATCAGCTACTGAAAAAAGGAGAAGATATCGGCAGGCTGGCAGCGCTCTACAGCAATGACACGTACAGCATGCATGCCAGTGGCAGCATACCGGATATTGGTGTGGGACAATTTGACCCGCTGTTTGAAAAAACGGTTTGGGCATTAAAAGACGGCGAAACAAGCAAACCGCTCCTCACCACACATGGCTACCATATCCTGCAGCGGGTGGCCGCCATACCGGTAGTCACCAATCCCGCAGATGCGGACAATAAAGAAATGCTGCGCATGCAGGCAGAAGCAGACAGCCGCTGGGCATCGGCTAAAGATTTCATATATGCAGCAGTAAAAAAGAAAGCCGGATTTAAAAAGGCCAACTATACCGATAAGGCATTATGGGCCATCAGCGACAGCCTGCTGGATTATAAAAACTCCGGCATGGCCCATACACTCACGCCGCAATCGCTGCTGTTTACTATCGGCGACAGCAGCTACCGCATTTCCAACTGGATCACGTATGCGCAGATGCACCGCTACCGGCCCGACTACAGCGGCGTAAAAACATATCCCGAACTGATGGATGAATACAGCAAGCATGCCCTGTATGGCTACTACCGGGATCACCTGGAGCAGTTCAATGACAGCTTCCGCCAGCAGATGGAAGAATTTAAAGAAGGCAACCTGTTTTTTGAAATCATGCAGCGGGAAGTGTGGACACCTTCACAAACAGACACTATGGCGCTGCGTAATGTATATGAGAAAAACAAAACAAAATACCAGTGGACACAAAGCGCTGATGCTGCCTTGTTTTTTTCAGCAGACACCCTGCAAATAAAAGAAGTGGCAGCGAAAGTAAAGCAGCAGCCAGCCAGTTGGCGCAGCATCGTTGCGGCTTACCCGCAGGTGGTGGCTGATTCGGGACGCTATGAATGGACGCAATTACCATTGATAACGAAAAAAATTCCGCAGGCAGGCGATATTACGCCGGTAGCTGTTAATGCCACTGACCAAACGGCCTTATTTGCCTGCATCTTTGCCGTGCATACCCAACCTTCGCAGCGCAGCTTTGAAGAGGCAAGGGGATTGGTGATCAGTGATTACCAGGAAGAGCTGGATGCAGCATGGAGGAAAAAGCTCAGCGAAAAATATCCCGTATCCATAGATAAAAAAATATGGGAGTTAACGAAGTCGGGCCGCTGATTTCTGTTACTTTTAAGCATACTCACCATCATTTATAAACGTATGCTTATGTTTCGCCCCGTTGCCTCTTGCATTGCCCTGCTTTTTGCTGCCACTGTTTTACGGGCACAGCATGATAAATACCATGCGCCATCTGATCCGCAGGTACTGGATAAGATTGCAGCCTGGCAGGATCTGAAGTTTGGCCTCTTTATGCACTGGGGACCTTACAGCCAGTGGGGCATTGTAGAAAGCTGGAGCATTTGCCCGGAAGATGAGGGGTGGACACAGCGCAGGGGGCCTCATTCCAAAAACTATTTTGACTACGTAAAAGCATACGAAAAGCTGCAGACCACTTTCAATCCCGTACAGTTTGCACCGGAAAAATGGGTACAGGCAGCCAAAGCTGCCGGCATGAAGTATATGGTATTTACCACCAAGCACCATGATGGCTTTGCCATGTTTGATACAAAAGAGAGCGACTACAAAATCACCGATAGCAAAACGCCTTTTTCCGGCAACCCGCGCAGCAATGTCACCAAAGAGATATTCGATGTATTCCGCAAGGAAAATTTCTGGATAGGCGCTTACTTCTCCAAGCCTGACTGGCACAATGAAAATTACTGGTGGCCTTATTTTCCACCCAAAGACCGTAATGTAAACTATGAAGTGACCAAATATCCCGACCGGTGGAATGCTTTTAAAAATTTTACCTACAACCAGGTACAGGAGCTAATGACGCAGTATGGTAAGATGGACATACTCTGGCTGGACGGCGGCTGGGTAAGGCCGCTGGCCACCGTAGACACATCGGTGGAGTGGCAGCGTGGCATTAAGATAGACCAGGATATAGATATGAAGCGTATTGCTGATATGGCACGCAGCCATCACCCGGGTATGCTGGTGGTGGACCGCACCGTAACCGGGGAATATGAAAACTACACCACACCTGAACAGCAGGTACCTGATAAGCCGCTCAGCTACCCGTGGGAGACCTGCATGACGATGGGTGACTCCTGGAGCTATGTGCCCAACGATAATTATAAATCAAGCCGGCAATTGATTCACCTGCTGATAA
>DAOLFO010000224.1:0-5588 GCA_035326305.1 Chitinophagaceae bacterium | reverse complement strand
TGATAATCGGTGGTCAGTGGTCAGTCATCAGCGGTCGATTGCCGATTCACGATTGACGATTGTTGACCGTCATCCGCTTCTCATGCCGACGCAGGGGACATCTGAGAGACTTACGGTGTACGCTGCTTCGATTGCCGTCTTACGATTCACGATTTACCTGGGCTTTACCGTACCAATACCAAACGTGACACCAACATTCAGCCCCAGTCCGCGGTTAAACACTTTGTCTGCCATTTCATGAATATTAGTAAGCCCGTGGTAGTAGGTGATATCTGTATTGAGCCAGGTATTGCGTGCAATACGGAAGTTGGCCCCGGCTGCTGCCTGCACTCCTAAATCAACACCTTTAAAAGCATCTTTGCTGTCTATTTCAGCTATCACTTCTCCATCTTCTTTTGTTTTTGCTTTACCGCCAACCAGGAACCCGAAGGACGGGCCTGCAGAAACTTTAGGACGTACAGCATCTCCGTATTCGCCAAAAAAATAAATGCCCTGCAAAGGAATGCGGATATAGTTGAGGCGCTGGATATAATCTGCATCTTCTATAGTGCGTGCGCCACCCTCACCGGAAAATTTTACATCAGCGCTGATGCCCCAGTGGCTGATAAAGCTGTACACCAGTTTGCCGCCTATATTATATGTAGCATGAAATTTTCCTTTACCGCTTACATCTTCACCGCCCATCCAGCCATGTCCGAAACCTGCAGTGGGGCCAAAAGAAAGATTCTGGGCACTGACCTGTAAAGCTGCAAAAGCAATGGCTCCTGATACAAGTATTCTTTTCATAAAAAGTGATTTATAGGGTATTCTAAAAAACCATGCCAGAAGGCAAAATGCTGGTATAACAGCCAGTAAGTCAGGTGTGGGCTATAAGTCTGAAGCGGTAATTGCCGCCAGGCATAATCCCTGCCTGGCGCAGGATAAGTGCGGCTTCAGCATTTATTTTGGGAAAAAAAGACTACATTAGATAGTCGTACCTGGAGGAAACTGCAAAACCATCACCACATGATTTATCCTTCCGGTGCTAATCAGCCAGGCGGTTATCTTACCGGCCGCTTCTCCCGCTATTTTTCATTGGATGTGTTACGGGGCATTGCCCTGGCCGGCATGCTGCTGATCAGCATCCGCGAATTTGGCGGCTTTTCGCTCAATCAGCAGTTGAAGCTGGAACTGGCAGCCACCGGCGGCAACTACCAGTTGTGGAGGGTGTTTTCCGTATTGCTGGAAGGGAAAATGATGGCCCTGCTGTCGCTGGTCTTTGGCGCCGGCATTGTGCTGTATTTTTCCCACAAAAAAGAAGAAGTGTCTACGGCGGTGACGGATTTATATATCCGCCGCCAGCTCTGGCTCTTGTTTTTCGGCATTGTCAATGCTATCTTATTATTATGGCCGGGTGATGTGCTTTTTGGGTATGGTGTTATTGGCATATTGCTGTTTACCTGCTGGCGGTTGTCGCCGCGTTGGCTGCTGTTGATGGCATTGCTCTTCACCATTATTTATTGCGGAAAAAATTACTGGAATTATTCCGATGACAAAAAGGCCTATGGAAAATACCTGGTGGTAACAGAAAAGGAAAAACAGTTTTCCAAAGACAGCCTTACCCGTTTCCGGGAAGACAGTACCTGGGCAGCCGCTAATCCCGCTGCCTGGGCTGGCAAGAAAAAAGATACGCTGGTAAAAAGAGGGGATAAGGACACGCTCATCCGCAAGCTGCTGAATGATTCATTGATAAAAGCTGCTGCTGCTGATACGCTCACCAGCAGGGAGCAGGATGATAAAGGCGCATGGGAAGGGCTGCTCCGGCAATTCAAATATGACTCAACCGCAGACAAAGGCAGCCAGGCAGCCATGCATGCCGGCTATGGAAAAATATGGTCTCATTTACTGGGTAAAACACAGGGAAGGGAAGCTGCCTGGTTTTACCGTACGGGTATTTGGGAAATAGGGGCCATGCTATTGCTTGGTATGGCTTTATATAAATGGCATTTTTTCAGCAGCCGTTTTTCGCGGAGGCGCTACCTGCTGATAGGGCTGCTGGCAATAGCCGCTGGCCTGGCGCTGGCCTGGTTGCGGCAGGATTGTCGGCAGGCACAACTGGCGGACTATGCCGTGTATGTATCAGCAAGGTCATTCCCCGCTTCATTAGCTTTTCCCTTTGAAAACCTGCTGATGGCAACGGGATATGCGGCATTGCTGCTCTGGCTGGTACGCCTGCAGCCTGCCTTATGGCTATGGAAAATTTTCGCTGCTCCCGGGCAAATGGCGCTTACCACTTACCTGTCGCAAACGATAATGGCCACCGTGTTTTTCTATGGTTATGGTATGGGATTTTACGGCCATATGCCCCAGTGGCAGCTTTATGCCGTAGCAGCAGAAATATGGCTGATACAGGCAGTCTTTTCTGTATTCTGGCTGCGCCGTTACCGCATGGGCCCGGCGGAGTGGCTCTGGCATTACCTTATTCACTGGAAAAAAATAGCTGTAAAATATCCTGCCGAAAAACAGGGTGCAGCGCCGGTTATTCCATCTTAAAAGCCCCAGGTTATTTTATGAGTAATAGCAATCAGCCTCAGCCCGGCACCCCGGGAGAGGAAAATAAAAGTGGAAGCAATAAGCCTGCCCGCAGTGCGGCGCCGGTAAGCAATGCAGAGCGTATACGTACGCTGGATGTGGTGCGTGGTGTGGCGCTGCTTGGTATTTTATTGATGAATATTCCGGGCTTTGGCCTTGACCAGTCAGCATACGGGGACATATTAAGAGGCGATCACCAAAACAGGGACTATAAAACCTTCGCTATTGTCACTACACTTTTTGAAGGTACCATGCGGGGGCTTTTTTCCATGCTCTTTGGTGCCGGTATGGTGCTGTTTATGCTCAATAAAAAAGATGTGCCCGGCGGCGCATCGGTGGGTGAGTACTATTACAGGCGGCTGTTATGGTTATTATTGTTTGGCATGCTCAATGCCTATATCCTTTTATGGCCGGGCGATATCCTGTATTTCTATGCGCTTGCGGGTATGCTGTTGTTCCCGTTCCGGAAATGGCAACCCCGCTGGCTGGTGGCTCTGGCTGTGTTGTGTATAGCAATCGGGTTTATAAAAGGCCAGTGGCAGTGGAGTGAGCTGCGTGGTAAACGGGAAGCTTATCATTTGGCCAAAGCAGCAGAAAAAGAAAAAAAGACACTTACCGAAAACCAGCAGGGAGCCGTGGCACAGTGGGAAAAAATAGAAAAGCAGCAGCAGCCTGATACAGCCCGTACCAATCGCAACCTGCGTAAAATGCATGGAGGGTACGCTACTGTGTTTCTTCACATGGTACCGGAAAATTCAAATAATGAAATATGGGGCATCTATCACTGGGTATGGGATCCTTTGTGCATGATGTTCCTGGGAATGGCTTTATTCGGCCTTGGATTTTTTTCTAATAAGCTCCCCACTTCCGTGTACACCCTTACGCTGCTGCTGGGTTATGGAGTAGGTGTGCCGCTGGGCTGGTTTTATTTTAGCCAGGCCTATGGCGGAGCTTTTACCGACTTCAGCGCCTTCGTAGACAGGTGGCGGGTGCCGCCGTTTGCCGTGTATGATCTAAAACGGGTGTTCCTTTCTTTAGGCCATGCCAGCCTGGTTATGCTGATATACCGCAGCCGCATTGTACCCTGGCTGATGAAAGCGCTGGCCTGTGTAGGGCAAATGGCATTTACCAATTACCTGATGCAAAGTATTTTCTGTGCATTTATTTTTTATGGATATGGATTTGATTATTATCACCGGCTGCGTTACCACCAGCTTTATTATATAGTAGGGGCCATCTGGCTGTTTCAACTGGTTGCCTCAGTTATCTGGCTGCGGTTTTTCAGGTTTGGCCCCTTTGAGTGGCTGTGGAGATCGCTTACTTACTGGCGCCGGCAGCCTTTTAAAAAATAGCAGTTGTGGCCGTATACTTTTTATTTTTAGAGTAAAAACAAATGCAGCTTTCCCCGGTTGACCAATGGTTCTTGTCGCACCCTGAGCCGCTTGCAGGCTGCCTGCAGAGCCTGCGCTCCATCATACTGCGGTCGCCGCATGGCTTTGCCGAAACATGGAAATACAGTATGCCGGTTTATTGCCTGAATAATAAAATGGCCTGCTACCTGTGGGTGGATAAAAAAACAAAGCACCCTTACCTGGGCATTGTGGAAGGGAGCAAAATACAGCAGGAGCAATTAATACAGGATAAGCGCAGGCGGATGAAAATATGGTTATTTGATCCCGCATCCGATCTTCCCCTGCGGCAGATACAGCAGGTGCTGAAGCAGGTGGCATCGTGGTATCTGTAAAGGCTTTGCCGTTAGGCGTATCTTTGATCAAAAATAAGACGATGATTATTCTGGAAAATGAACTGCTGCGGATAGGGATTATTACAAAAGGAGCAGAGCTGCAGCATATTTTTCATAAAGAAAATAATATCGAATACCTCTGGCAGGGAGATGCCGCTTACTGGGGTAAGCGGTCGCCTGTGCTGTTTCCTGTTGTGGGCGGCCTGAAGGATAATATTTATTATCACAAAGACCAGGCGTATACGCTCAGCCGTCATGGTTTTGCCAGGGATATGGAGTTTGAGCTTTCTGACCGGGACAGTAGCCGTGCTGTATTTACGTTAACCAGCAACCTGGCCACTCTTCAGAAATACCCGTTTGATTTTACATTTTCTATCCTGTATGAAATAAAAGACGATGTGCTTTCGGTAACGTACAGCGTAAGCAATACAGGCGATGACACTATGTATTTTTCAGTTGGCGGCCATCCTGCTTTCAATGTACCGCTTATTCCCGGCACGGAGTATACAGATTATTATTTAAAGTTTAATCAAAAGGAAACAACCGGCCGCTGGCTGCTTTCGCCGGAAGGGTTGATTGAAAAAAAATCACAGCCTTTGCTGCATGACAGTGACAGGCTGACGCTTCACAAGGATTTGTTTGCAAGCGATGCTATTGTTTTAAAAAATATTCATGCTGACAGGGTAAGCCTTTTATCCGGTAAGCATGCCCATGGTTTGCATTTCCATTTTCCCGGCTTCCCTTATCTTGGCATATGGGCGGCAAAGGGGGCCGACTTTGTATGCATAGAGCCCTGGTGCGGTATTGCCGACAGTGTGGATGCTTCCGGGTTGCTGGCAGATAAGGAAGGCATCGAAAGCCTGCCTGCTGCTGCTCAATTCCGGCGTAGCTGGTCGGTACAGCTTTTTTAAAATTACTGTTAGCTTATTCTAAACGGAGAAGGTGATGCTATGGCTCCCGGTCCAGTGATTTAATTCGGGCACGGTAGGCTGGCGGGAGGAATATAGCTTTTACAATACCATCCGCTTTTAGCCACCGGCTTATTTTATAGAAAAACAATAAGGGCCTTGCCATAGAGAAGGAGGAAAAACCCAGCAACCCTTTTATATGCTGTGGTACAACCAGCTTTTGCGATTCCTTCAGGATATAATAGCGAAAAGCCCCAAGATGTTTTTTGTACTGCCGGAACAGATCAGTGGTATAATGGCTGCTGGCCAGGTCTTCCTGCAGGTGCTGCTCACGGCTGACCAGCCATGCTGTATAGGAAGCAGGC
>DAOLFO010000223.1:0-5615 GCA_035326305.1 Chitinophagaceae bacterium | reverse complement strand
AAAGGTGGAGCCTATAATGCTTTCATGAATAAACAGATCTCCCTTTTTCAACAATCCTTTGGTATACCACTGCGCCATGCGGGCAGAAGTGCCGGTACCGCAGGGTGAGCGGTCAATAGCTTTGTCTCCATAAAATACCGCATTGCGGGCGGTAGAGGCAGGGTTTAGCACAGCGCCTGTCCACAGTATATGCGAACAGCCCCGGATAGTGTCATCATCCGGGTGAATAAATTCATAGCGCTCATTGATACGGTGGCGCAGCTCCCGCGCCCAGGCAATCAACTGGTCTGCCCGGTAATGCTCAATGCCTTTAAAATTTTTCTGCACATCCACTATGGCATAAAAATTTCCGCCATAAGCTACATCTATTACCAGCTCGCCCAGCTCCGGGCAATCGCAGGTGAGCCCTGCAGCGGCCAGGTAAGCCGGCACATTGGTCAGCTTCACTGATTTTACCTTACCTTTTTCCTCCTTGTAAGAAATAGGCACCAGTCCCGCAGGTGCTTCCATACGCACCAGCCCCGGCGTATGTGGTTTAATCAACCCTTTTTCAATAGCAATAGTAATGGTGCCAATAGTGCCATGTCCGCACATGGGCAGGCAGCCGCTTGTTTCAATAAATAAAACAGCCACATCGTTAGCCGGATCATGCGGCGGATAGAGTATGCTGCCGCTCATCATATCATGGCCGCGGGGCTCAAACATCAGGCCTGTGCGCATCCAGTCATATTCCTGCAGGAAATGCTGGCGTTTTTCACTCATGGAGCCGCCCTGCAGGGAAGGCCCCCCTGCGGCAACCAGGCGCACCGGGTTGCCGCAGGTATGTGCATCAATGCACTCAAACTTATACAGCGGCATAGGCACTGCTTTTTTGATAGGCCGGTAATACAGGCCGTTCCTTTATTCCTTTATTGATAATAGCCAGCACCCGCTCCCGCTCCTCACCTGCTAATGTGAGCCTGGGCGCCCGTACATACTCACTGCCGATACCGGTCTGCGTTTCTGCCAGCTTGATATATTGTACCAGCTTGGGATGCAGGTCCAACTCCAGCAGCGGCAGGAACCAGCGGTGAATGGCAAGCGCTTCGGCTATCTTACCTTCCCGGATCAGCTCGTATATCGCCACTGTTTCTTCCGGGAATGCACAAACCAATCCCCCTACCCAGCCTTCTGCACCCATCAGCATTTCTTCCATAGCGATGGTGTCCACGCCACAAAGAACTTTCAGCCGGTCACCAAAGAGATTTTTTAAACGTGTTACATTCGATATTTCACGGGTAGACTCTTTTACAGCCTGTATATTTTCATGTACCAGCAGTTCTTCAAACATGCCGGTTGTTACTTCTGTTTTATAATCCACCGGGTTGTTGTAGATCATAATGGGCAGCGATGTGTTTTGTGCCACGGCTTTAAAAAATGTTACGGTTTCCCGGTGGTCGGTTTTATACCGCATGGGAGGCAACAGCATCAGGCCTTCGGCTCCCCATTCTTCTGCATACTGTGCCTGGCGGATAGCTTCCCGGGTACTGCCCTCTGCAATATTGAGCACCACGGGCACCCGGCCGGCAGCCTGCTCTATAGTAAAGCGTACAAGCTTTTCTTTTTCTGCAGCAGTCAGCACGCTGGCCTCACCCAGTGTACCGCCCAGTATTACTCCATGAATACCTGCTGCCAGTTGCGCTTCCAGGTTTTTGGCCTGCAGGCTGAGGTCAGGCTCTTCTTCTTTGGTCAGTTTGGTGGTCAGTGCCGGGAATATCCCTTTCCATTCAATAGCCATACTATTTTTTTTGTAAAATTAATAGCAGCATTACAGATAAAAGATGCGGTGATTAGCGGTTAGTTATCTAATTTTAACCAGCAAATAAAAAAACCAGCCAGTATAGGGTTAAAATAAGCATATTTTGAAAGTCATCCCTTTTACAATACCGGTAGCCCGCGACAGGAGCATCATTATACAGGAAGAAACGCTGCCCTTCTTTTATGAGCACCTGCACCGGCACAAGGAGATGCAGCTTACGCTGGTAAAGGAAGGTTCAGGCACGCTCATTGCCGGCGACTACATGCAGCCTTTTGCAGCCGGGGAAATATACCTGGTGGGCGCCCAGCAGCCGCATGTGTTTAAAAGTGATGCCGCCTACTTCCGCCGGGGCAGCCGGAAAAAAGCGCAGGCCCTTACCCTCTTTTTTGATGCAGATGAAATACAGCGCACACTGGGCCAGTTGCCGGAGTTCCGTGCCTGCCAGCAACTGCTACGCACAGCCCGGCAGGGTATTCGTATACCTGCGGGCAAAGCCGGCCTGGTTGCCGGCGCCATGCAACAGGTAAAAGACAGCCGGCAGGCATACCGGCTGAGCGCTTTTATACAATTGCTGCAGGCCATAGCAGATATTCGCCACCTTCCTGTGCTCAGCTCGGATAATGCCATTTCTGCGTTTACAGAAAAAGAAGGATTGCGCATGAATGAAGTGTACCGCTATACGCTTGCCCATTATCACCGGGATATATCGCTGGAAGAAATTGCTGCTGTTGCCTGCATGACACCGCAGGCGTTCTGCCGCTATTTTAAAAAGCACACCCGGAAAACCTTTGTCAGCTTTTTGCAGGAAGTGCGGGTAGCAGCCGCTTCAAAAAAAATCATCAGTGGCTCCTTTGAGTCAATAGCGGGTGTGGGCTATGAGGCGGGCTTCAGCAGCGCTATCCATTTTAACCGCGTATTTAAAAAAATAACAGGTAAATCGCCGGGGCAGTATTACAGGGAGTACAGGGAGACGGTGTGAGGAATAGGGTGTTACAATGTACGGTGTAAGATGTACGCTGTATGGTTTACGATGTACGATCCATTCAGGACTGGTTGTGTATAATTTTATAAGCTGTTGTGAATTTTAGGCAATTACAAAGGGTTCCTGTTTTCAGTGAGTTGTTCTGCCAGTCCAATAAGAATACCCTCGGGGCCACGTATGTAACAAAGCCGGTACAGTTCTTCATATTTAACCACTTCCCCCACAAGCTGTGCACCAATCTTTTGAAGCCTGTTAAGCGTATCATCAATATCAGCCACAGTAAACATAACACGTAAATAGCCAAGAGCATTTACCGGGGCCTTACGGTGATCGGCTGCAATGGACGGGGTTATAAATCGTGATATCTCAAGACGGCTATGCCCGTCGGGAGTGACCATCATTGCAATCTCAGCATGCTGGTTCCCCAGCCCGGTGACACGTCCGGCCCACTCCCCTTCTATTGCGGCCCTGCCTTCAAGTGTAAGCCCAAGCTCGGTAAAAAAAGCAATTGCCTCATCCAGTGATTCCACCACAATGCCGACGTTGTCCATGCGTATTAATTTGTTTCTGGTCATAGCTTTATTTTCTTTGACAAGATGTACAGCATAGTAAATTACGAATTTCGATTTTAGATTTACGATTGTTGTTCGATGATCGTTGGCCGTTGGCGGCATCCTGCTTTCAGTCGCTTGTCATGCCGACGCAGGAGGCATCCTGATTTACAAATTCTGATTTTAGATTTACGAACAGCATACCGGCTGTGGCCTGCTGACCGTTGACTGTTGGCCGCCCCCGGTTCACGATTGACGATTCACGCCTGATTTACCGCAACTCCCCGCTTTTGAATTTTTACCTTTTCTCTTATTTGTTTCTTTTCTCCTCACTTCAGTTCATCCAGCACCTTGTACATCTTACTGACCAGCGATGAGGCCCGGCCATCATAGTTATTTACCAGGAAAGAAAAGATATATTCCTTACCCGCCTTGGAACGATGATAGCCGCAAAAGCCTTTTACATCATTAATAGTGCCGCTTTTCATCTTCATGCCATTATATTCCGGCAGCGCATCATAAAATGAAGGATACCAGCTTTGCCTGCGGGCATATTGCAGGGCGGCCACCTGTGCATGGGTTGTCACCCGGTTTTGAGGCGAAAGCCCGGAGCCATCGTATATATTCAGTTCACCGGCATCCAATCCCTTTTCTTTCCAGAATGCTTTTACTGCTTCCGCACCGTTCCGTGTTGTTGCCATCTTATCCCGGCTGGCGGCTATGGTCTTGATCAGCGCTTCGCCATACAGGTTGATACTTTTTTTATTGAACCAGTAAATAATGGAATCCAGCGACGGCGACTGGTGTGTAAACAGCAATACCGCTTTTTCCGGAAGCGCCTCCTGTACCTGCAGCGAAGGATGACCATTTTCACCTGGTACCCCACCCTGCTTTAATACTGCCGCAAAATGCTCCAGTGCAAAACGGTTGCCATCAGGCACCGCCCCGGAAATTTTAAATGTTTCCACACAGCAGGGTACAGTGCCCTTCACATACAGGGACTGGCTGCCGGGTACAAAATAGAGATAGGCATTATCGCCGCTGCTTTTTGGCCCGCTGCTCAATTCATTGATGATGGAAAAAGGTATAACCGGCTCGGTACGCACCAGCGCTACGGAGTCCCCTTCTTTTTTACCGGGCCGCATGTGCAGGTCATACTGGTTCTCGTTCCAGTTCACAGCGGCAGGTGCAGCGCCATAGTAGTTACCTATATCCTGCCATATCCAGCCATCGGGCATTTTACCCGTCTCCCCCGTTCCTGTTACTGCCACCAGGCTGCCACGGTGCCGGCGTATGCCTGCTTGCTGCAATTGCTGCAATAAGCGGCGGTCAATACTTTCCGGCAGTGAGGAGCCGTAGCGCCAGCTTCCGAAAGCAGGGTCGCCGCTTCCTTTGATATACAGGCAGCCATCCAGTACGCCGTTGCTGATGGTACCATCATAATAAAAACCGGTGGCATACCGGTAATCTTTGCCCAGCATATCCAGGGCAGTGATGCTGGTAATTACTTTTTGTGTGGAAGCAGGCGCCAGCCCGGTACGTGAATTTTTATCAAAAATCACTTTGCCTGTCCCTGCTTCAATGATATAGAGGGAACTGATGGCGTTTTTCAACTGTGGGTCATTTTCAAAAATTTTATACGCTTTTGCAATACGGGCCGGTATCTCCTGCGCCGGCAGTATTTCCGAAGGCAATAAGCAGATGAGCGCTATCCACCATTTTTTCATATCCGGGCTTTTTGTAAAAATAAGCCGGAACAGGCAGGACGTTTTCAAAATAAGGTTAAATAGCTGCTGAAATATTTATGTCATCATACCATCCCGCCGGGTAACTTTGTGCTGCTAAAAATAAACGGCTTATGGCTGTACTGAATGCATCCGTTATTACTATCGGTGATGAGCTATTGATCGGACAAACTATTGATACCAACAGCGCATATATTGCGCAGGAGCTGAATAAGATGGGCATCTGGGTGCGCCGCCGGGTGGCAGTAGGCGATGTAAAAGAAGAAATAATACAGGCATTGGAGGAGGAGCGCCGCTGCTCACAGCTTATCGTCATCACCGGGGGGCTCGGCCCTACTGCTGATGATATTACCAAACCATTGCTGACAGAATATTTCGGTGGCAAACTGGTGGTTAATCCCAAAGTGCTGGAGCATATCACTTATTTATTTGAAAAAATATACCGCCGGCCCGGCCCGATACTGGAGCGTAACCTGAAGCAGGCGGAAGTGCCCGATACCTGTACGGTACTGCATAATGCAAGAGGCTCTGCACCGGGC
>DAOLFO010000222.1:0-5620 GCA_035326305.1 Chitinophagaceae bacterium | reverse complement strand
GGTGAGCCAGGTCTCCGGTGTACCGGATAGCTTCATCAACCTAGAAGTTCGTGGACAGAATAGCATTGCCAATGGAAAAGATCCCCTAATTATCATTGATGGCATCCCCTTTCCCTCACAGCCGCTTAATGGTGCGCTTGGAGGAGGAGCGGGTGTTACTGCCAGCCCTCTGAATGCCCTGAGTCCTTCAGATATTGCCAGCATTGAGGTTTTAAAAGATGCGGATGCAACATCTATTTATGGTTCCCGCGGCGCCAACGGGGTAATTTTAATTACTACTAAAAGGGCAATGCAAGGAGGCATCCGAACAACCCTGCGGTTACTGCATGGCGCCGGGAATATAACACGCAGGATGGATTTGATGAAAACCCCCGATTATCTTATCATGCGCCGCGAGGCATATACCAATGATGGCCTTATACCCGGCGCTTCTGATGCCCCTGATTTACTATCCTGGGATACGACTCGTTATACGGATTGGCAAAAAGTGTTAATTGGCCGCACGATGTATAATTCAGATGCGAGCATATCGGTCAATGGAGGAAACAGCCAAACACAGTTCCTGCTGGGCGCTGCCTGGCATCGTCAAACTGCGGTTTTCCCGGGAGATTTTGGCGAGGATAGAAAGACAACTACTTTGAGCGTTTCTCATATGCCAGAAAACCGGCGGCTCAAAATTACTGCTTCCACTTTTTATAGCCG
Organism: Chitinophagaceae bacterium; assembly: GCA_035326305.1. Classification (GTDB taxonomy): domain Bacteria; phylum Bacteroidota; class Bacteroidia; order Chitinophagales; family Chitinophagaceae; genus DAOLFO01. Next base: position 4,918 of record DAOLFO010000222.1, on the reverse strand, counting down.
GTACCATAACAAACTCCCACAATCCGATTTCTTCAGTGACATCACCCTGTCCCCGAATGCCCCGGCCCTTTACCAAGCGGATGGCGAACTTAACTGGGAAGGATCCTCATGGGTTAATCCGCTGACCAAACAGTTTGCCACTTTTGAAAGTACTACTGATAATTTCAATAGTAATATAGATGTCAGCTACCATGTGCTGTCTTCACTTTGGCTTCGGTTTACCGGCGGCTTTTCCTCCCTTTCTTCGCGTGACCTGATACAAACCCCCAAGCTCTCCTTTAACCCGGCATGGGGCAACGCCTCTTCTGCGGGCTTTGGTTCTAAAACACTTTATACCATCATTGGAGAGCCGCAGGCGGAGTACCGCCAGTCATTGGGTCATGGGAATCTTTCCCTGTTAGGAGGGATTACACTGCAGCAATCCAGGCAGCGGGGGCTTTATCAAACTGGTACCGGCTATGCCTCCGATGATTTACTGGAAAGTGTTCGTGCTGCCAGCCAGTTAACAACCGTTAATGAATCCGATATTAAATACCGCTACTCAGGAATTTTTGCACGCATAAGTTATGAGCATGCTAAAAAATATCTTCTTACGCTAACAGCCCGGCGAGACGGGTCAAGCCGGTATGGGGACCAAGAGCGCTTTGCCAATTTCGGGTCTGCAGGTATGGCCTGGATATTTAGCAGCGAGCCCCTTCTTCATAAGCTTCGTTTCCTCAGCTTTGGTAAGTTAAAAGGTAGTGCGGGGATTACGGGTAACGACCAGATCGGTGATTACCGTTATCTTAAATTGTATAATTCCGGCACGTATGCATATCTGGGAGTAGTACCATATTACCCAGCTCAGCACTATAACCCACGATTTAGTTGGGAAAAGCTTAGAAAACTAGAAGCTGGTCTCGATCTGGGCTTTTTTGATGACCGCTTTTTGCTCATGGTAAATTATTACCATAACACGACTTCCAATCAACTGGTTAACTATCCTCTGCCGTTAGCCACCGGCTTCAGTGGTATTCTCCGGAATATCCCGGCGGTTATCCGGAACACAGGCTGGGAATTTGAGTTCAATGGAAAGTTACTTGCAAGAACAAAACTTACATGGGACATGGCTTTTAATATTACGTTACCCCGTAATAAACTTGTTTCGTTCGACAATCTTGAAAATTCAAGTTATGCCTATCAATATGTGATCGGCCAGCCCTTATCTATTGAAAGAAAACTTAGTCACACAGGTCTTGATCGTCAAACAGGCATTTATTCCTTTCGGGACTATAATAATGATGGTGTAATTGACTACTCCAACGATCTGCAACAAATAATCTTTACCGGGCAGCAGTATTATGGGGGCTGGCAGAATACCATTACGCTCGGACGTTTTTCCGGGAATGTATTGTTCCAGTTTGTAAGACAAAAAAATGGAAGCAATTATTTGTACCTGTTCAGCCAGCCCGGGCGGCCTTACAATCAGCCTGGATTTCTCAGCGACCGCTGGCAAAAACCAGGAGATAATGCCGGCCATCAAAGGTACGCTTATGCCAATTCATCAGCAGGTGCCTCCTATTTTAACTATTCACAAAGTGATGCCGCATTCAGCGATGCCTCCTATATACGCCTTCGAAACCTATCGGTGTCATATAGCCTTTTTAAAAAAGGGAAAATACCACAGGGTTCCTTTTTTGTTGAAGGGTTAAATCTTGTGACTATCACTAATTATAAAGGGCTCGATCCGGAAAACCTTTCGCAGTCCGTACCTCCCGTAAGAATGATTGTGGCGGGATTTCAAATCACTTTATAAAATTATTATCATGAAAAAACTGCTAATATTTTTAATCGCCATCCCAGGACTGAGCCTCTTTATGTCATGTCAAAAATGGGTGGATGTGGGGAGCCCCGGCACACAACTCAGCGCTGAAAAGATATTTCAGTCAGATGCCACGGCTATTTCATCTGTACTGGCCATTTATTCGCAGATGGAAACTGACGGACTGAATTACAACCTGATTATTCATACCGGCCGGTCGGCCGATGAATTGTTGAATCATTCAACTTCCGCTACCAATATTGAACTTTATACTAATAACCTGACGCCTGGTAATTCAGCCGTACGCAATTTCTGGCAAGTGCTTTACAAATATATTTACCAGGCCAATACACTACTGGAAGGGCTTGCAATGACTCCCAAAGTGAGTGAGCCTGTTAGCAGGCAGTTAAAGGGGGAAGCTCATTTTATACGTGCTTTCTGTTATTTTTATTTAGTGAACCTTTTTGGAGATGCCCCGCTTATTTTGTCCACTTCTTATGAAGATGCTGCATCCCGGCCCAGAAACAATGCCGGTGAAGTATACTCATTCATTAAGGAAGAACTAACTATTGCAACAGCATTATTGAGTTCAGATTATTTGTCAGGAGCCCATACCCCGACCGCAGAAAGGGTTCGCCCGAACAGGTTCGCTGCACACGCCCTGCTGGCACGGGTTCACCTGTACCTTAGTGAATGGGACCGTGCAGAAGCTGAGGCTACCATTGTACTCAATAATACCAATCAGTATACATTGCTCAGTGATCCCAACGAAGTTTTTTTAAAGAATAGCCGGGAAGCTATCTGGCAATGGCAAAGTCAACTGCCCAACCGGAATACTTATGCCGGTGCCTTTTTGATCCTGACCACGCGGCCATCAAATATATCCATTGATAGTAATGTGGTTAATTCTTTTAGTATGGATGACCTCCGCAAGGCTAACTGGATACGGTCTATCACTTCCTCGGGACTCCACTATTATTATCCTTATAAGTATAAGGTTCGCCAGAATGCACCTGCTATTACAGAATATACAATGGTACTCCGCCTAAGCGAGCAGTTATTAATCCGGTCGGAGGCTATAGCTATGCAAGACCGAACAGACGAGGCCTTGGCCGATCTCAATGCTGTCCGAAGCCGTGCCGGACTTTCTCCACTAAGTGGGCTATCCCAATCCACCCTGCTGGACAGCATCGCTCAGGAAAGAAGGTGGGAACTGTTCACCGAGTTTGGCGACCGCTGGCTGAATCTTAAGCGAACGGGAACTGCCACGCCGGTATTGTCTGTTGTCAAGGGGGCAAACTGGGCTGACACCGATGTACTTTATCCCATCCCGTTGTCAGAAATCCAATTAAACTCCCAGCTTAGCCAGAACGCCGGCTATTAACCTCTTTATTGTTTTGCTTAATTTTTTTTATGCGTTATATCATGGCAGGGCTACTGGCATGCCTGCTCTACAGTGCCGGGGCTCAGACTAAAAAAGAACTGGTTATAGGTAAGCCCTTCCCGTATCAGGAAACCATCGTACTAAACAGCCTCCCGGAAAAACCTTTATCCATTAATGACATGGTAAATGGCAAGCCGCTCGTTGTGGAGCTATTCAGCTCCTTTTGCAGCAGTTGCTTTGAAGGGCTACCCAAGATTAATGAATTGAGAAAACAATTCCATGAGAGAATTCAATTCCTGCTGATTGGATATGAAGACGGCCGTATCAGTGCTGTGTACCAGAAGTTCCAGGACAAATTAAAACTTGAGCTGGAAGTGGCTTATGACAGCTTACTCTTCCGTCATATATCCTATGCTGCCTTTCCCACTTATATCTGGATCGGACCGGATGGAAATATTAAAGCTGTTACGACAGGTAGTGAGCAGATTAATGAAACTAATTTAGAGAAGTTTGCCAGGGGGGAAGATCTTAGGTTTTTACAGGCTCCCGAACGACAATCCTTTAATGGGAATAAGCCCTACCTGCTTGCAGGTAATGGTGGTATGGACTCCAGCTATCTTGTCAGGCGTATTCTTGGTAAGTGGACACCGGCCTTGCCCATTTCTATCCCTCAGCAACTGGCATATTCGCGCAAGGGAAATTATTGCAACGTGCTGGGGGCCTCGCTGGAGAACCTTTACCAGCTTGCTTACTGGGGAAAACTGCTTCGTAAAACAGGAGACAGCCTCTACGGAAAAGTATGGCCACGGCTTATTGGAGTAACTGGTGATGATACGTTGCAGCGTTATTGTTATACAGTGGCATACCAGGATATGGCGGTTCCCAGCCTGAGCCAAGTACTTAGGAATGACCTGCAAAGCTACTTTGGGTATGATGTCCGGATTGAAAACCGGCTCATGCCCTGCTGGATAGTAAGCGTGGACAGAACAAATTCGGAACCGTTGAAATCAAAGGTAAGCGCCTACCGGGGCAGATTTGATTTCTCCGGGTTTGACTACCAGTTTATTCGCATGGATTATCTTATTCATCTTCTGGCATATGTTGATCGGAATCCTGATATACCCTTTATAGATGAAACTGGCATAGACTATCCAATTGACCTGAAGGCTGATGCTTTATTAACGGATCGGGAAGAGCTCTTTAAGGCCCTGGAACGGGAAGGTATCCGGATAAGGTTATCACAAAGACCTATGAAAGTATTGGTACTGGAAAAATCAAAAAGTGTTGCAGCAAAATAATGCTGCAACACTTTTGCCAGCTATTGCTGATTAATTCCTCATATAAGGACTCTCATCAGCGTTGTAAATATCGCGCAACTGGTCATCAATGAGAATCTGGCACTGTCGCACATTTGCCGGAGGGCAAAGAGCAGGGACATTGATATGGGATGGAACTTCCTGCCACTCATCTCCGGCATCTTTGTAGAGAAATCCGTCCTGCTCTTTTACTTTGATGAAAGCGCTAAATGCAACGGCCATTGCTGCGGCCGTTAAAATCAGAAACATTTTTTTCATATTCAAAAGTTTACATGAATAATATGCCTACTGTCTTATACAGGTGTTCGGCTGCGCCTGTTTATCATGATAAAATTTTTATTGCTTATTAAAACGCTGAAAATTCCTAAGAGGAAAAAAAATATATTGATTGCTAAATGAGCTGCCCAGCTTAAGTGT
>DAOLFO010000221.1:0-5648 GCA_035326305.1 Chitinophagaceae bacterium | reverse complement strand
GAAGATTTTTTTCGTCGCAATGTGCCGCAGCACCGGCAGGTGAGCCATCCGCACAAGCACCTGCAGCACCTGGCGGGCCGCTTCCTGCTCCAATTCCTGTTTCCCAGCTTTCCGTATGAGCTTATCCAGATAGCGGATACCCGTAAGCCCTACCTGGCAGATGAAGCCTATCATTTTTCTATTTCACACTGTGGTGATTATGCAGCTGCTATTGTCAGTACACAGTGCCGGGTGGGCATTGATATAGAAATACCCGTGCCCAAAATAAATGCTGTCAGGAACAAATTTTTGTCGCCCCGTGAGCTGGCATTGTGGGATACCAATCCAGCCAGTCCTGCCCATCTTGAAGACCTTACCCTGGCCTGGTCGGCTAAGGAAGCGGTGTTTAAATGGTATGGCCTGGGGCAGGTGGATTTCAGCGAACATATCCGCCTGCAGGTGCGGGATGAAGCGCAGCAATCTTTTGACACTTTTTTTTCTAAAACAAACAGCCAGTTGCAGGTACATTTCCGCAGGCTGCCGCCACTGGTATTGTCGTGGGTGTACAGTGCGTGAAGTGCGATGTGTGAAGTATGGAGTGGCCGGTAATCGTGAACCGTCACCGGTGTGCCACATCACATATCGTACATCGTACACCCTGCATATCGGCAATCGTGAACCGGCAATCGCTGCACCGTACATAACACATCGTACACCGTACATCGCATATCATCACATTATCTCATTTTCCTCCTACCTTTGCATCATGCGTCCTGATTTCCCTCATAAGCTTTTTGCTGATCACCGGGTACATTTCCCGTTCCTGATGCAGGCGCTGGCTATGGATGCGGGCATTGCTGACTAAACTCTGCCGCCGGTTATGCCATCCGGCTCTTTCTGATTTCACATTTTATCGTTTACATAAAAACACTGAAATATGTCCACTCAGCTTGCTGAAAACAAAACGGTTCCTGCTACTGCAGATTTTTTGCCGCTTGAAGGCACTGACTATGTTGAATTTTATGTGGGTAATGCCAAACAGGCCGCCCATTACTATATGAGCGCTTTTGGCTTCCAGGCGCTTGCTTACTCCGGCCCGGAAACAGGTGTAAAGGACAGGGCCAGCTATGCGGTAAGGCAGCATAAGCTCACCTTTGTATTGACTACTCCGCTTCGTTCCGAAAATCCCATTGCCGATCATATTTATAAGCATGGCGACGGGGTAAAAGCATTGTCCCTGCGTGTGCCTGATGCCACAAAGGCCTGGCAGGAAACCACCAGCCGCGGAGCTAAAAGCTATATGGAACCGGTAACGCTGAAGGATGGCGATGGTGAGCTTGTAATGAGCGGCATACACACTTACGGGGAAACAGTGCATCTTTTTATTGAAAGAAAAAACTATAAAGGTGCATTCATGCCCGGCTACCGCCCCTGGGGCAACCCGCATTTCCAGCCGGGAGATACAGGGCTGCTTTATGTAGATCATTGTGTTGGTAATGTAGGCTGGAACCAGATGAACCCCTGGGTAAAATTTTATGAGGATGTAATGGGCTTTAAAAATATCCTGTCATTTGATGATGAGGATATTTCTACTGAATATTCGGCGCTGATGAGCAAGGTGATGAGCAGTGGCAATGGCTTCGTGAAGTTCCCCATCAATGAGCCGGCAGAGGGTAAGAAAAAGTCGCAGGTGGAGGAATACCTCGATTTTTACCAGGGCGAAGGCGTGCAGCATGTGGCACTGGCTACCGCTGATATTGTAAAAACAGTGAAGGATCTGATGAGCAGGGGAGTGGAGTTTCTCAAAGTGCCCACAACATACTATGATGACCTGCTGGCCCGTGTGGGGCATATTGATGAGGACATTGAACCGCTGAAGGAACTGGGCATACTGGTAGACCGTGATAATGAGGGATACCTGTTGCAATTGTTTTCCAGGCCGGTAGAGGACAGACCTACACTTTTCTTTGAAATCATTCAGCGCAAGGGGGCCAAAAGCTTTGGCAAGGGAAACTTTAAGGCCCTGTTTGAAGCTATTGAAAGAGAGCAGGCTGCTCGTGGTAATTTGTAAAAACCCCAGGGGAAAAAGATAATCCGTTGGCCGGCAACAGTATTTACACCCGGGGAGGCGTTTTTCTTTCCGGCTTTCGGGTTATCTTTACAAATCATTGGCGGGACAGGCAGAATAAAATGCGCCTGTTTACGTTAGCCTTTATAATTATGATGCACGGCATGAAAAACCTGTTTTTATTTTCTCTTTTAGTTTTTCTCTGTACTTTATCTTTTGCGCAGCCCGGTAACCGGGTAAGCAATACCTACGCTTCGTTTATTGATTACCAGAAAACATTTCCCCGCCCCGGAGAGTCATTCCGGAAGAAAGAAGATACCCTGCAAAAGCAGTTTGTTGCCAAAAAATTGAAATGGCCGGCCAATTACCTCTACATCCGTTCCTTTAAATACGATGGGCAACTGGAAGTATGGGTAAAAAATGAAATGACTGAACCGTTTAAGCTATTCAAAACATACCGCGTATGCGCCCTTGCCGGTACGCTTGGCCCTAAAAGAATGGAAGGCGACTACCAGGTACCGGAAGGTTTTTACTATATCAACGAATTTAATCCCCGCAGCCAGTATTACCTGTCGCTGGGTATTAACTATCCGAATGTTTCTGACCTCATGCTGAGCGATTCGCTGCGTCCCGGCAGCGCCATTTATATTCATGGCAGTTGTGTTACCGTTGGCTGCATCCCCATTACCGACCAGCAGATAGATGAACTGTATGTGCTGGCTGCCCATGCTAAAAACCAGGGACAGGATTATATCCCGGTACATATTTTCCCTATTCGCTTTAATGTGCCAAAGAGTGTCAATTACCTGGCGGCTATGACAAAGGACGACCCTTCGCTCCGGCGCTTCGCCGACCGGCTGGAAGATGCTTTTACTTATTTTGAAAAGCATAAGCAACTGCCGGTGGTGCTCATCAGCGAAAAAGGGGAGTATCATATCAACGGCGCTGCAGAAAAGAAATCGCCCGAACCGAAAGTGAAGCCTAAAAAAGCCCCGGTGCAGCACCGCTACCGGAATATTACCGGCCTGGCTGAAGCCGTGCACCAGTGGCCGCAGTTTCCCGGCGGAGGCCAGGAACTGATAAAATATCTTGAAAAATTGGGTGAGGAGATGGCTCCACATTTACCCGAAGAGGTAAAGAAAATTTATGTGCAGGTAGAGTTTATTGTAGACAAAGACGGAACCGTCACTAATGTGAAAGTGCTGAAGGGCAGCAATGATGAGGATTTTAATGATGAGCTGATTACACGCATAGAAAAAATGCCGGAGTGGAAGCCGGCCATCCTGCATGGCAAGCCTGTGCCGCAAAAAATGGTGCAAACAGTCACTGTCGAAAGCAAAGAGCAAAATCCCTGAGCCATTTGTCTGTCAGCAACCCCCGTTTGATTTTTTACTTTTGACGCTACCTGCATAGAACCAGCTTGCGGGCAGCAATTTTTTAGCCCAGCAGCACCTGTACCGTATCAGGCGTTTGCTGACGCAGCAATATTTTCTTTTCCTTTCCTGCCAGTTGCTGAAATATTTCTTCTGTATAATGACGGATGGTGAGCAGTGATAATCCTTTTAGCACCTGTACATCTACAAAAGCGGAGGCTTCCGTCGCCAGTTTCTCTGCACGGTCGCTGAAATCATCCAGCACGCAAAGCAGGCTGATGGCGCCGTTTTGTGTCAGGTTAGGCTTTATCTTCAGGTCTTCCAGCAACTGGTAGATGTGCCGGATATGATGATCGCCGATAAAGGAAAAATCCCTTGACTTCATTTCCACCAGCACCTGGTTTTCTTTGAGCACAATAACGGGCGGCAGATTTTTTACCTGCCGGTTGTGGATGATGGTGCCGGGCAGTTGCGGGTCCAGAAAGCATTTTACCAGCAGGGGGATGCCTTTGTTTTGCAGCGGCTTTATTGTTTTGGGGTGTATCACCTGTGCCCCGTAGTAGGCCATTTCTATTACTTCTGCATAGCTTAGCTCGTGCAGCGGCACTGCATGGGCAAATTGCCTGGGATCGGCATTCATTACACTCTCCACATCTTTCCAGATGGTCTGGCTTTCTGCATCCAGCAGGTTGGCAAATACGGCTGCGGAATAGTCGCTGCCTTCCCTGCCCAGTGTGGTGCTTTCATTTTCATCCGTAGCGCCGATAAAGCCCTGTGTCAGCACAAAGTTTGTTTTGCTGAAAGCGGCCCCCGCCAGCTCATTCGTTTTTTGCCGGGTATAGTCCCAGTCAACGATGGCATCACGGAATGTATCATCTGTGCGGATGATATCCCTTACATCCAGCCAGGCATTACGGATGCCGCATTCATTGAGGTAGTGGCTGACGATGGCGGTGGAAAGCAGCTCACCGCAGCACACCACCTGGTCATAATAGTAGTCGTACTCCCGTACCGGCTGGTCGTGCAGCAGCCATTCCACTTCGGTAAAAAAATCGCTGAGCTGCTGCTCACAGGCCAGGTAGCCGGTTACCAGCAGGTATTTGGCAGTGGTCAGGTGCTGTTGCTTTATTTGCTGAAAGAGCTGCAGGGCTTCCTCCTTTTTATTATGGAAAAATGCGTCGGCCACTTTTTCCAGCGCATTGGTGGTTTTGCCCATGGCAGAAATAACAATAAGCAATTTCCCTTCTTCCTCTCTTTGCAGGATAGCGGCCACCTGCTGAATACGCTCCACACTGCTGACGGACGCCCCGCCAAATTTAAATACCCTCATCCGGTTGTTTTTAAGCTGGCTGCAAATGTCGGCAAAACTTTGGAGCCACCTAAATGTAACGCTGACACAACAGTACAGGTTTATCATCTTTCCACCTTACATTTGTTTGTAAACAACACCAACTGCTATGAGTGTAAACAGGAAGATCCTGACCCTTGATGAATTTACCATCCAGCAATTGCGCAATTTTCCCCATGCCACCGGTGAACTGAGCAACCTGCTCCGCGACCTGGGCCTGGCGGCCAAACGGGTAAATGTGGAGGTAAATAAGGCCGGTCTGGTGGACATACTGGGCGATGCCGGCAGCGTAAATGTGCAGGGCGAAGATGTAAAGAAGCTGGACGTATTTGCCAATGACCAGTTTACCGGTGTGCTGCGCCACGGTATCAGTTGCGCTGGTATAGCCAGTGAGGAAATGGACAGCTTTGTACCATTTGATGATGCCGTCAGCAAAAACTCCAAATACGTTTGCCTCTTTGATCCGCTTGATGGCAGCGGCAATATTGATGTAAATGTGTCTATCGGCACTATCTTCGGCATATACCGCCGGGTAACGCCCAAAGGATCGCTTGCAACGGAGGAAGATTTTTTACAAAAGGGCACCCAGCAGGTAGCGGCAGGCTATATCGTATACGGGTCTTCCACCATGCTGGTGTACGCCACCCGCCGGGGTGTGAATGGCTTTACGCTGGATCCATCCATCGGGGAGTTTACGCTCAGCCACCCCGATATACAGTGCCCGTCGCAGGGAGCTATCTATTCGGTAAACCACGGCAATTTTTTCCGCTATGAAAAAGGCGTGCAAAAATATATAGACCTCTGCCAGCGAAAGGAAAAAGCGAATGGTGGGCCGTACACGCAGCGCTATATCGGCAGCATGGTATCTGACGTGCACCGC
>DAOLFO010000220.1:0-5657 GCA_035326305.1 Chitinophagaceae bacterium | reverse complement strand
CCGGCGTGATCACCATCCAGCGGATGTGCCAGACCTGCGCCCATTACCAGCCATCGGGTAACGGCAAAAAACATTTTTGCAGGCTGCTCGGCCAGGAGCTGCGTAACACTGATTTACGGGTTGACTGCCCGGAGCACCTCGCAATGGCATAAAAGAAGAAGCGGCCCCGGGATATCAGCAAATCAGACATCATTACATCAGCAATCATTAATTGTCCACAGACCATTGACAACTGACCACCTGTCAACGGCCAACAATCATCGGCCAACGACCAACGATCAACAGCCTGCCCGCCATTCGTAAATCCTAAATCGAAATTCGTAAATCGCTATGCGATACATCTTACATAAAAAAGCCGGAACACCATCGGCGCCCCGGCTATATACCCAATTATAACTCCTCTTTTATTATTTCACTATTACCATAGCCAGCTCGGTACCGGCCTGGATATAGTAAACGCCTCTTGCAAACCCGGTCGTAGGTATCCTGCGCTGCCCGGCCTGCAGATCTTTCTGCCACACTTTGTTCCCTTTATTATCATAAATGCTTACCGTTACATCTTTTTGCAAAAGCAGGTTTAGCTGCCCTCCGCTGAATACAGGGTTGGGATACACTTTCAGCGCTTGCTGCGCCTGATCCATCGTCACCGTAGCAATGCTGCTATAGTCGCTCCTGCCATCTGCATCACGCTGCCAGATACGATAGTAGTTGATGCCTTTTGCGGGGCTCCTGTGCAGAAACTGGTACTGCTGCGTGGTAGTGCTGTTGCCAGCTGCTGCTACCGTACCTGCATCAGACCAGCTTATGCCGTCTGTGCTATGCTGCACCACGTAATCTCTGGCGGCATGCTCAGCCGCTGTGCTCCAGCTTACCATTACTTCCGTACCCTGCTTACGTGCCTGGAAGCTCAGCCAGCTTACGGGTAGCACCATGTTATCGCCAATGGCAAAGGGAGAGAATGTACCGGTATAGCCGGTATAGGTAAGGCTGTTGCCTCCTGAACTGGTGCTGCCGGTTTGTCTCAGCCAGGTACCGCTTTCATAGTGGTACAGGGCTGGCGATGCCGGCGCCCCGGTTGTTTCTCCATTGTTCCATGCAAACTCAAAGCTAACTCCACTGCCTGTATTTGCATTTGCTTTATTGATATCCCATGTGCGGCGCACCCTGGGCGATGCCATTACCGATCCATTGCTGCCATTGGCATATACCTCATCCAGCACTTTTACAGAAAAAATGTCAGCGCTGCCGGTATTGTTGGTTATCGTTACAGGATTGTAAGCGCTGTTGCCGGCGGCAAATGTGCGTGAAGCCCCTGCAGGTACTGCAATGATCAGCCGTCCGGTACCATTTGTCACTACATAGTTGTTTGCATTTGCCCCGATCAATGCTGATACGGTCAGGTCATAGTTACCAAGGATGATCTTCCTGTTGGAGCCGGAAAAGTCAACTGATCCGAAGACATAGCTCTGGCTCAGCACCAGGTCATTGGCCGCAGTGTTGCTGATGATCACATCTGCACCCGATGGCGGGATAGTGCTGCATCGCCAGTTTGAATTAGTGGCAGATACTGCATTTGTTTGCCCCAGCCACTCATATTGTGTATTGCCATACACAAGCACGGTTCCTGCCTGGCTGCTGGCTGTACCACATGAGCCATTAGCCACTACGGCCCTGTACAGCCGGGTGCTTGTTACACCTGTATAGCTGAGTGATGCGGTGGTGTTGGCCACATCTGTCCAGATGACGCCTCCATCCACAGAGTATTGCCATTTCTGCACATTACCGGTATGTCCGCTTAATGTCAGTGTGCCGGCGTTGCTGCCGCTGCAGTGATCAGCATTGCTTACCGTACCTCCCACAGGCGGTGTGCCGCTGCTTACTATCACGGGGCTTGCCGGTGTGAATACAGGGCTGCCGCATCCATTGTTCTGCACCTGCGCCCGGAAATAATAAGTACCGGTAGAGCTGAGCGTATGAGAAAGGTTGGCCGTTGTATTGCTGATATCCGTCACATCACTTGCAAAAGTGGATGAGGTACTCACCTGCCACTTTAAAATATTTCCTGAATTGCCAAAGAGGGTCAGCTTAGCTTGTCCGCCCGGGCAGATAGTAGTATTTTCTGCAAAAGCATTACCGGCAATAGTAGGCGTCACAAGAATAGCCGTGCTTGAAGCTGTAAGGTTAGTACAGGCAGCCGGGCTGGTTGTGTTTACTATAGCGCGGTAATAAGTTGTCTGGTTAAGGTTGGTAGCCGTATAAGAAGGCGAGGCAGAAGAAGAGATAGCCACACCGGCTGTCAGGAAGTTGTCATAAGAATATTCCCAGCGCACCACTGTACCGTTAAAGCCGGAAATTGAAAGCGTAGTGCTGTTAGTACCGGCGCATACAGATACATCTCCCCCGGTGATGGTGCCGCTGGGGGCGCCGTTTACATACATCTCCCGTGTGGCCACCACCGTGCTGGTGGCAGCATCGTTGGGCATGCCACCATATTCAATTACAGAATTTAACAGGCTGGTAATTGGCAAATCATTCCAGAGACCATTTGTAAGCGAATATAATTGTGTATAAAATTCGTTAGTTCCACTCCAGTTATTCGGTTCTGATGCACTCCAGTTCATATACTGCCCGTTTTGTGACTGCGGGGTAGTAAGACCAGAAGAAATAAATGTTCCTCTTTCCGGCCCGGTGATCCAGTATACCTTTCCGATAGCAGCAGCCTGGTCCGCATAAGTGGTAATGCCAGCCCCGGTAAGCTCGGTATGATCGTAGGTAGCGCCTACCCAGGTGTCGGCCTTCATTATCTTCCAGATAAAATTGTTTTCAGCAGCAGATGTAATGGTGGCAAGGTAGCCTGCACGGCCAAAATAAGACTGAGTGGCTGCGTTGGTTTTTGCGTTCTTCCAGTTTAGCGCCGGGGTAGAGCTATAGTACTCATAAAAATGCCCTGTCAGCGGGTTGTAATACTTGTTACCAACCGTGAAGCTGACCTTCCGTTTCTCCGGAAAGCAGGCAGCAGAAGTAGTGCGCAGCGTCACTGTTCTTAGCAGCGCCTGCCAGTTTTCTGCAGAAGTAATGCCTGTGAATACAAGGCTGCGTGTATCCACATTAAAAGCGGCTGCCGATACACCAGAAGGCAAGGCTCCCGAATAAGCCAGCAGATCCCCGCTGGTGTAGCTGTCTGTGATAGAAACAATGAAACCGGATATGGTTCCATTAGATGTAATGGTAAAGCCGGGATCGACAACAGTCGCCACATTGTTTGAAATAGTGTTGACCGAAGAGGTGGCCGATACATTTACCGTGGTGGCTGTTTGCCCGTAAGACCGGGAAAAGCCCAGGAAGGCCAATATGGCCAGGAAGAAAACATTTGGTTTCATAATTAAGGATATTGGATAAGTAAAAGTTTTTTTAACTAATACCGGGCACAAAACAACTTAAAAGAAAACCGATTAACAATAGCGGAAAAAGGAGCATCGCTTTCTTTCAAAAAAAACAGCCGGTTATTTTTTTACCGGCGCTTTTGCAGCTAAACCGCTTACCTGTAAAGCATTTCATAAATAAATGCGGTTCCATTTTTTCAAAAAATGATAAAGGTTTACACTTATTTCATAATTTGATTATTATCAATGTTTTCTTATCGTTTTCGCTCCTTTAGGGGCTAGTCAGTACAGTATTTACGCTGTATTTGGCTTATCCTGATTAGCAATTCCTCTTATTTTCCTGGTAATTTATGGCCGGGCGCAAGAGTAGCACCGTGCAGGTACAGGAAGAGAATACGCCCTGGTTATTTCCATGCCCTCACTGCACCGGAGAGGCATCAGCAAAACAGCAAGTTTTATTTGAAAATTTTACTTATCACTTTACCTATTGCCACAAAATCATCATGGTTGCTTACCGACCTGGCTTCTGTGCTCCTGCCTTCTTCATTGGCATGCGGGTAAATAAGCAAATAGTTCTTATCCCCGAAGTGCTCATTCAGCATATTAGGGATCACCTGCATTTGCGGCATATAAGATTCCATGCCCCTGCTGGCTGCCAGCATGATCAGGCCTTCATCGCTGCCGGCAGATTTAGCTGCCGTCTCCATCTCCGGCCAGGACTCCGCCGGGTAAAATGCAGCCTGGATATTTACCTTCTTAATAATCTTTTTCATCACACTGATAGTGTCTGCTGCAGCATGTATACGAAGGCTGGCGCCGGAATTTCTGGCCACATTCCATACCCGGAGCAGCGCATGAAAAAATCCAGGCTCTTTATGCGCCGAAGGCGGCATCACTACTATATGTTTCTTTATAGTGGCAATAGGCTGCACCGCGTGATACACCAGGATATTGGCACTGGGATTGAGCAGGTACCCGTTGTACAGGTTATACATAAATGTAGCGGAAAAGCCCTGCTCCCGCCGCAGGCCCAGTATGAGCTCCGTCACCTTTTTTTCCTTGATTACATTATTAATCCCATTGATCACATCATTATCGTACCGTACCAGGGTGGTCACAGTCACATCGGCGGCGGCAGCAATATTAACAGCGTAATGCAGCACTTTTTCCGCATTCTTTACAGATGAATCCTTTTTGTCTTCATTAATCACATTCAGCGCATATACCTTATCCCTGTTTTTCTTTGCTTTCACCAGCATGGCCAGGTTGACCATTGTCTCTACCGTTTCTCCATGATTGACAGCCAGCAATATGCTTTCCTCATCCTGTGCATTTCCGGCCACCGTTTCTTCATGATCAGCATCAGCAATCTTTTTTGCATTGGCCATTGATACAAATGAAGAAACCGTACAGGAGACCAGTATCATAAGTATGCTGCCGTTCAGCACATGTTCATTTAACAGTCTTACCGGCTCCCCCGCTTCATTTTCATAAAGAATAACATTATACCCCACCATTACGGCGGCAAGTGTGGCAGCAGCCGATGCAGTGCTCAGTCCGAATATCAGGCCCCCTTCTTCTTTCCGCAGACGGAAGGTTTTTTCAGTTGCCCTTGCTGCGAGATATTTGGTGCCAATTGCCAGTACGGTCATCAGCGTGGCTACCAGCAGGGTTTCAAAGCTTTTGAAAAAAACACTAAAGTCAATGATCATCCCCACGCTTATAAGAAAAAAGGGAATGAATATAGCATTGCCCACAAACTCCACCCGGTTCATCAGCGAGGAAGTATGCGGGATAAGCCTGTTTAGTGCAAGGCCTGCCAGGAAAGCGCCGATAATCGCCTCCACCCCTGCCAGCTCAGCCAGCAAGGCAGCGAGGTAGATCATTACCAGCACAAAAATGTACTGGGATATTTTATCCTTTACTTTTTTAAAAAACCAGCGGCCAATGATGGGAAACAGCACCAGCACCACTAACCCAAACACAAAAAAAGATACAGACAGCCTGATCCAGAAAGCCTGGCCCACTTCCCCATGAGCCATGCCCACACATACGGCCAGTACAAGCAGTGCCAGTATATCGGTGATCATGGTTCCGCCCACCGTAATGTTCACGGCAAGGTTTTTAGCAATTCCCAGCCTGCTTACCAACGGATAAGCGATCAGGGTATGCGAAGAAAACAGGCTGGCAAACAACAACGATGTCACCTGCGAATATCCCAGTAAATAATAAGCGGCAAGGTACCCGGCTCCCAGGGGAATGGCGAAAGTGAAC
>DAOLFO010000219.1:0-5701 GCA_035326305.1 Chitinophagaceae bacterium | reverse complement strand
CCCCGGCTAATTCTGGATGGCGCAAAATCGTTTTACCAAGGATCCACCGCCGCTGGCTGTGATCAACAGCTTTACGGCAGTAAAAACAGCTAACCAGGCAGATGTGCTGGTACAATGGCAGATGGGGCAGGAGCGTCATATTGATAAGTATGAGGTAGAGGTGGCTGTTGGTAATATTGCTTTTCAGCAAAATGACTTCCATGCGCTCACTATAATAGCTGCTGGAATAAACAGCCAGGTTGCCCGCGACTACCAGTTTACCGATACAGAGCCGGGTAAAGCGGGTGTGCGCTATTACCGGCTTAAGATAACGGACAGGAATGGAAATATTACTTATTCGGAGGCCATACCGGTTGTATTTACTACGGAGCTTTCTGTGCAGGTATATCCCAACCCGTCCCCCGGTATTGTCAATCTTGTATACCAGTTTGAAGCAGGAAGCCGGTTGCGGGTGGCGGTTTATGATATCAATGGCAGAGTAGTGTACCGCCGCCAGTTGCAGGCCAATGCATTTATACAAAAAGAAGAAGTTGATCTTTCCGCTCTTGCTGCCGGGCTTTATTTGATAGAAGTACAGCCTGCTGCCGGGGAAAAGAAAATATTCCGCCTGCTGAGGCAATAGTTCCTACGTATTTTTCCGATCTGCGGGTCTTTATTTTCGGGAATACGGCCCTTGGTAGGGTTATTGCTGACGGAAGGTAGTCCGATACTTATGAAACAATCTGCCATCCTGCTTTGCATATTGCTGCTCCTGCGTGCTGACATTATTGCTCAGCCCTGCGCTGTACCTGATGATTTTTTTCCGGAAGATACTGTTGTTGTTTGCGCAGGCAGCAACTACACACTGACGGCTCCTGCTTTGCATGGCACTCCCGGCTATACCTGGTCTACAGGTGCTGCCACATCATCTGTGGACCTGGATCGCAATGGCCGCTACTGGCTTACCATCACAGATGGGGTATGTGAGCGCAGCGATACGGTAACGGTGCTGTTCAATTCTTTTTTACTATCGCCGCAGGTCAGTGATCTGAAGATGTGCAAGGGGCAGCCTGCTTTCCCGTTAGGCGTTACGGGCCAGCAGCTGCAATGGTATACCGGCCCGCTTACCAGTGATCCGCATCCCGGGCTGCCTGCTGTGTCCACTGCGGATACAGGCACATATATTTACTGGTTTACGCAGACTATAAAGGGTTGCGAAAGCCCGCGGGTGCCAATGGAGGTAAAAGTAATAGACAAGCCATCATTTGACCTGGGCGAAGCGTTTATTATTCCCTGCGGCGCCCGTGGTATCGTGCTGCAGGTGGTGGATGATGGTGAATCGGAATACAGGTGGAGCACCGGCAGCAGGGATGTTTCCACACTGGCGCCTTCAAGAGGAACCTATTCGCTGTATGCAGAAAATATGTGCGGCAGCCACCGCGATACCACAGTGGCAGTGGAGTGTGAGGATCATTGTGTACAGTTCCCTACAGCGTTTACCCCCAACCAGGATGGGAAAAACGATAAATATGCCCCGGCCTGCTTTTGCCCGGTGCCGCAGTTTCGGCTCGTGATTTACAACCGCAATGGGGAGCTGGTATACCAGACAAATGACCCGAATGCCGGCTGGGATGGATATTATAAAGGAAAACTGCAGCCAAACGGGGTTTATGTTTTTTACAGTGAGTACTATGATTTTATTCTAAAAAATACATTTACAAAAAAAGGCACTTTTGTGCTGATGCGCTGAGGCAGGCTGATCTATGACCTGCCGGTTGTTCGTTTACCAAAACCGGCTGTTTGTTGACGTTCCGGGCAACTGTTTCCTTTCACCTGTACCGGGCAGGAGATTTTACCGATTTTTGTTGCTATGAAGCGTGTATGGCAGCACCTGCTTTTCTGGGTTTTCTATCTCCTGCTTTGTATGAATATGGAGTACCTGTGGGTGGGCAAATTGCTGCCCCATTTACCTTCCGGCGAGCTGCTGCACGGAGTGTTGTTTTCTTCCGGGCTTTCTTCACTGCCGGAAATTGCTTTTGCTTATTATCTGATGTATGCCGGGCTGCCGGGGCTGGTAAAAAAATCAATACCCGTTTGGATGTCTTTGCTCAAAATAGCGGTAGTGCTGTTTTGCTGCATCATGATGGTAAGGCTGATCGGGTACTATATTGTCAGCAGTGTTGCTTTCCGGGGCGAATTGCCTGATCCCGGTGTGTGGGATCTTTCCCTGCTGTGGCGCACGGTTATTTATTTCGGTTTCTCTTCAGGGCTGGCGCTTACATTAAAAATATTCCGCAGCCAGGCAAAGACAGCTAACCGGGAAAGAGAGCTGATAGAAGAGAAGCTGAAGGTGGAGCTGAAGTTGCTGCGCAACCAGCTTAACCCTCATTTCCTTTTTAATACGCTGAATAATATTTATGCGCTTACAAAAATAAAATCTGACCTGGCGCCGGAAATAGTGCTGCGGCTTTCCGGGCTGCTGGACTTCATGCTGTATAAAGCCAATACGGATTTAATTGTGCTGAAAAAAGAGCTGGCTTTTCTGAAAGATTATGCAGCGCTGGAAAACATACGCTATGGCAGCAAGCTGCAATTAAGGTTCCGGGAAGACATTCAAAATCCTGAAGCGCCTGTGGTGCCGCTGCTGCTGCTGCCTTTTGTAGAAAATGCTTTCAAGCACGGGGCGGGTGAAACCACCGGCGCTGCATCTATTAACGTTGAGCTGACGGAAAGGAACAACCTGCTGCGGTTTCGTATTGAAAATACGATGGAGGCAGATAGTGCCGGGAAGCAGGAAGGTGAGGGACTGGGCATTAAAAACAGCCGGCGTATACTGGAGCTTTCCTACCGGGATTATAACCTTTGCGTGGAGAAAAAAGATTGTTACTTTATTGTAGATCTCAGCATTCATCTTGATTCGTATGCAAAAAATCAGTTGTCTTATAGTTGAGGATGAGCCACTGGCGGCAATGGTGATACAGGACTATATTAGCCAGATACCTTTCCTCGAATGGAAAGGCACATGTGATAATGCGTTTGCTGCAATGGAGCAGCTTAAAAGGCAGCAGGTGGATCTTATGTTTGTAGATATACACCTGCCTAAGCTGAGGGGCCTTGATTTTATACGCACCCTCAGCAGGGCGCCCCAGGTGATTATTACCACCGCCTACCGGGAGTATGCGCTGGATGGATATGAGCTTAATGTGGTAGATTACCTGCTGAAGCCGGTCAGCCTGAACCGTTTTATGATGGCGGTAAATAAAGTCAGGGCGAATACGTCTGTGAGAGCGGAGCACCTGCCTGCGGCTGATATACCCGAAAGAAAAAGTGTGGTGGTAAATGCCAGCCGCAAAAAAATAAGACTGTACCTGGATGAAATACTGTATGTGGAAAGCAAGCGGGAGTATATCAGCATCGTCACTGCTAAAGGAAAGGTGATGACAAAATTCCAGTTGTCCGACTTTGAGCTCCTGCTCGATAAAGCTGCTTTTCTGCGTATCCACCGTTCTTTTATTGTCTCGCTGGCAAATGTGCGATCCTTTTCTGCCACAGATGTGGAAATCAATAGCAGCAAAATACCTATAGGCAGGAGCTACAAAGAGCTGGTACTGTCTGTGCTGGAGCAAAAAAGCTGATACCGCATTCTTCTGTTTGCTGCAAAAGCCGCCTGCAGCCTTAAACCTGTTTATGGTAGACATCCATGCCCGCTTCATTGAATATGTTTTTTTTCCATTAGCTATTTATCCAATTTAGCTGCTGTAATTAAACTATTGCAGCACCGGCAGATCCGTACCCGGATCCCCGGAAAATAACCCCAATTAAATAATAAGTAATGAACAGTAAATTTTTTCTGGCAGGGATAGCGCCGCTTATGCTCGCTATCCTGCTTTCGGCCTGCAGCAAGGATGATGACGGACAGCCGCCAGCACAAAGCAGGCAGGTAAAACTGGAAGTAACAGGCAATTATACCGGTACCGTTCATTTGCTGTACACTAATGCTCCTGGCGGAACACAGAATGATCAGATTACATTACCCTTTACAAAAAATATTACCTATGAACCATCCGTGATGGCAATCGTTTTTGCCCTTGCCGGCAATGGAGGAGCCGCCGGGCAAACAGTACGGATCAAAGTAACAATAGGCAACACAGCAAAAACCCCGGTTGAAAAAACAGTGGATGCAACCGGCAACTTTTCTTTCAGCACTCCCGGATATACATTTTAAATCAATTAAAACTTAACAGTAAAACAAAACAGGTGTCCTTATGAAACAAATTTTATGCGTGGTACTGAGCTGTGTAGTTTACATGCAGGTAAATGCCCAGCGTTCAGCAGATAAAAACACGGATTATCAGACAGCGGCAGGCATCAAATTCTGGGATGGCGGCGGCCTTACGGCAAAGCATTTTTTCACGCAAAAAAGTGCGGGGGAGCTGGTTGTTCTTTTTTGGTCAAATGGCCTCCGGGTAACGGGGCTGTATGAGTTGCACCAGGGTATTACCAATGTAAAGGGTCTGAAGTGGTATGTGGGCGGGGGAGCGCATATCGGGTTTTATAAGGCTTTATATGGCAATGGCAGCTTTGCCGGAATAGACGGTGTGGCGGGCCTGGATTATAAGTTGTCACAAGCCCCGGTAAATTTTTCTTTGGATTGGCAACCCGCTTTTGAATTTGGAGACGGCAGAGGCTTCTATGGGGGTTGGGGTGGGTTAGCCGTACGGTACACGTTCAGGTAAAAAACCTGGCTTGCGGCTATACAATGAAAAAAGCCACCGGGTTCCTGGTGGCTTTTTTCATTATTCTATTAAATGCAGGTATTGTGGTTAAATATCCAGCTTGGCATACTTCGCATGTGATTCGATAAACTCACGGCGCGGCGCCACTTCATCTCCCATCAGCATACTGAATATACGATCTGCTTCGGCAGCGCTTTCGATAGTTACCTGCTTCAGCGTACGTGTTTCGGGGTTCATAGTTGTTTCCCAAAGCTGTTCTGCGTTCATTTCACCCAGCCCTTTGTACCGCTGAATAGTGACAGAATCCTCTTTGCCGCCACTGATTTTTTCCACCAGCGCTTTTCGTTGCTCTTCGTTATAGGCATAAGCCTGTTCCTTACCTTTTTTTACAAGATAAAGCGGCGGCTGAGCCAGGTATACATATCCCTGCTCTACCAGGGCCTTCATGTAGCGGAATATAAAAGTCAGTATCAGGGTGGCAATATGGCTGCCATCCACATCGGCATCCGTCATGATGATCAGCTTGTGGTACCGCAGCTTGACCAGGTTAAGCTCTTTCGGGTCTTCCGGTGTGCCTACCGTTACGCCCAGTGCGGTGTACATATTGCGGATCTCCTCGTTCTCGTATATCTTATGCTCCATCGCTTTTTCCACGTTAAGTATTTTACCGCGCAGCGGTAAAATAGCCTGGAAGCTGCGATCCCTGCCCTGCTTGGCAGTGCCACCGGCCGAATCTCCTTCGACAAGGAACAACTCACAGCGCCCCGGATCACGATCCGAACAATCTGCCAGCTTGCCGGGAAGCCCGCCGCCTGTCAGTACGGTTTTGCGCTGCACCAGCTCGCGGGCTTTGCGTGCGGCTGCACGGGCCTGGGCAGCCAGTATTACTTTGTTGATGATGTTACGGGCATCTTTTGGATTCTCTTCCAGGTAGGCATCCAGCACTTTTGATACGGTGCTGTCCACCACACCGCTTACTTCACTGT
>DAOLFO010000218.1:0-5743 GCA_035326305.1 Chitinophagaceae bacterium | reverse complement strand
AAGAAATATGAGAGAGTCTAAATAATTAATAATTAAAGAATTAAAAATTGCCGGTTAACAAATGGCGCCCTGTTATTTATTGCTTTTGCAGCCGGTAGGCGGAAGGGAGCACTTGGAAAACGGCTTTAAAGCTCTTGCTGAAGTTCTTTGGATTATTAAAACCGACCTCATAAGCCACTTCGGCAATGGTCAGCTCTGTCTTTTCAAGCAGCATCGCCGCTTTTTGCATACGCATATCCCTGATAAATTCCAGCGGGGACTTGCCCGTTACCGAAAGCATCCGCTTATACAGGGCTACCCGGCTCATGCACAAGGAGCGGCTCAGGTGCTCTACAGAAAAGCCGGGCTCAGCTATATTTTTCTCCACTTCGGCTATTACCTGCTGCAGGAAGCGGTCGGCGGCAGGCACTACGGTTATTTCGCCCTGCTTTACCTCCACCTGCTTCTGGTAAGTTTTTTTCAGCACCTGGTTTTGCTGGAGCTGATTGCGGATGCGTGTTTGCAGTATCTCAAAGTTGAAGGGCTTGGTCATATAATCATTTGCCCCGGTTTCCAGCCCGCGCAACTGCTGCTCCTCCCCGGTAAGCGCCGTGAGCAAAATAACAGGTATATGCGATGTGCGTTTGTCCGCTTTTATTTTCTTGCACAGGTCAATGCCATTCATCTCCGGCATGCTTACATCACTCACCACCAGGTCAGGATGGGCAGCAAGGGTTTTTTGCCAGCCTGTTTTTCCATTAGCTGCTTCTATGATATGGTAGTGTTCTTTTAAATTATCTTTCAGGTAAAACCGAAAGTCATCATTATCCTCTACCAGCAGCACAATCGGCTGCTTCGTAAATTTCTTTTCTTCTTTTACAACCACTGCTGATATCCCTTCTGCATGCAGGTGCTCTTCTATGGAATGGGCAGGCATAGCCGGCTGCTGCTCTTTTACCAAAGGAAGCGAAACAATAAATGAGCTGCCTTTGCCGGGTTCGCTTTCCACTGTAATGTCTCCGCCATGCAGCCGGGCAAACTCCCGTGTAATGGCAAGGCCGATACCGCTGCCCTGGTTGACCATATTCTCCGGCACTTCCGTCTGGAAGAAACGTTCAAATATTTTTTCCTGCTTGTCTGCTGCAATGCCAATGCCCGTATCCGTAACACGGATGAGGAGTTCATGATTTTCCTTTGCTGCTATCTGCAAATCAACGGTGACATGGCCGTTAGGCGGTGTAAACTTAAACGCATTGGAAAGCAGGTTGAATAAAATACGCTCTATCTTCTCATGGTCGAAGCGGGTGAAGAAACTATCCTCATTGCTGCGGAAAGAAAATGTGATGTGCTTAATATCTGCAATGTCTGTAAAGGAGCGGCTGACATCATGAATAAAAGAGATAATATCGCCGGGCACAGGAGTGAGCTTTAATTCTTTTTCTTCCAGCTTCCGGAAATCCAGCAACTGGTTTACCAGGTTTAGCAGCCGCTTTGCATTCCGCTGCAACAGTTCTACCTGCGTGCGCATACCTGCTTCCGGATTTTGCTGCAGCATTTTATCAATGGGGGCAAGTATGAGCGATAGCGGTGTGCGGAACTCATGGCTCACGTTGGTAAAGAATTTTATCTTCATCAGGTCCAGTTCATGCTTGCGGCGGGCTTCCTTTTTTTCTTCTTCAATGGCATAGCGGCGACGGGTACGCTGCAGCTCCATTCTCCGGGCAAAATATAAAATAGCTGCTGCCACTACTATATATATTATGTAGGCCAGCGGTGTTTTCCAGAAGGGTGGTTGCACCCGTATTGTCAGGGGCACAGACTCTTCGCTCCACACCCCTTCGCTATTCATGGCTTTCACCCGGAACTTATACGTACCTGCATCCAGGTTAGTATAGGTAGCCATGCGCTGCCCGGCATCGGTATACAGCCAGTCGTTATTAAACCCGTCCAGCCGGTAGGCGTATTTTATTTTTTCTGTATTGGTAAAATCCAGCGCAGCAAACTCAACAGAAAATACATTCTGATTATGCTTCAGCACCACCCTGTCGGTATAAGCAAGCGATTGTGGTAATATCACCTGCTTATCCAGTTTTTCCCCGATGGTCACCGGCTTATTAAATACCTGGAAAGAAGTAAGCACCAGTTGCGCATCAAACCCGCGGTGCTTTGCCGCAGGCGGCATAAACAGGTTAAAGCCCCCGGCCCCGCCAAACAACAGCTCACCCCGGCCTGTACGCAGTACCGCATTTTCATTAAACTCCCTGCCCTGCAATCCATCCCGCTCATCATAATTGATAAAGCGAAAACCGGCAATGCTATTACCACTATCCGGCATGATGCTGGTAAGGCCGTTAGGCGTGCCGGCCCATATCCACCCGTTCTTATCCTCTACCAGTGTAAGGATGGTATTGTGCGGCAACCCGTCTTTGGTATGCAGCGTAGTGCTCTTTTTGCCCGGAGCCGTATAAATATTCAGGCCGTCGTGTGTACCCACCCATATCCATCCCCGCTTGTCCTGCACAATAGCGGTAACATTATTATTGCTGATGCTCTCTCCCTTCCCCGGCTGATGCTGATAATAGGAAAAATTCCCCTGCCCATCCATTATATTCAAACCATCAGAAGTGGCAATCCAGATATTTCCCTGCCTGTCTTCCATAAAATCAGCCACATAATTAGACCGGATGGAATTAGGGACATAAGGCTTATAATGTTTGAAAATATTTTTCTCCCGGTCAAAAAAATCCAACCCGTTGCCCAGTGTACCTATCCACATGCGGCCCCGGCTGTCTTCAAATATTTCCCATACCCGGTCATCCGATAAGCTGTTTGTGTCTGCCGGGTTGTGCCGGTAATGAATAAATTTTTTTCCATCAAAACAATCAAGCCCTCCATAGTAAGAACCTATCCACAACTGCTGCTTTTTGTCAATAAACAGGCTGACAATAACATTATTGCTCAGCGAATTTTTATCAGCAGGATTATGCACGTACGAAGTAAATGTATTGGTGGCACGGTTGAAATAATTCAGGCCACCTCCATTGGTACCTATCCAGATATTGCCTTTGGCATCTTCGGCAAAGCGGTTTACATCATCATAGGAAAGGCTGTTTCTCCCCGCCGTATGATGGCGGTAAAGCGGCAGATTGATGATACCCGGGTGATAAAAGCTGATACCTTTTTTATACGTGCCCACCCACACATATCCTTTATCATCCCGGTACACGGATACGATGCTGTTTTGCCCGAGCGATTTTACCTCATCTTCTCTGCTCAGCACATAGCGCATCGTATGGGATGCTTTATCATAGATATTAATCCCCCCGTGGTCGGTGCCAATCCATATTTCTCCTTTTGCAGCCTCCACCACACTGGCTACGATATTGTTGTTCAGCCTTACTGCACCTTTGTCTTTCCCGATTAATGTATACGTGCCCTGCTGCGGCTGCATCCATAGCACGCCTTTGGGATTGGTGGCCTGTGAGTAAATCCACAGCTCATTATCACTATCCACAAAAATCTGGAAGGTGAGCAGCGTACCGTCAAATATGCGGCCGGGAATATCCGATTTCCCTGCCTGCCGGGCGGTGGCGGCATCCAGCCATATTAATTCGCCGCTGAGAAAAAGCACATAGCACAAGCCATTATTATCAAACTGAAAAGAAGCCACCGGTTCATTGGCCGGTGCGCTGTAGACTTTCTGCGCCCGGCCGGCAGCCGGGTCATACTCCCACAAATGCTGCCTGTCCATTAAAAACCAATAGGTGCCAGTGGGCCTTTTGCGGATATCAGAAACAGCCGTACCGGTAATGCCCAACTCCGCCAGGGAAGCCTGTATGTTGCGGGTGACTTTTTCCGTACGCAAATCGAGAACGCTGAAAACAGTTTTTGTTTCCACCCATATCTTATCATGAGGACCTTCCACTATGCGGGACACAAAATTTTCTGCAAGGGAATTGGTATCTTTTAAATCGTGCCGGAATATTTTAAACTGGTAGCCATCATAGCGGTTGAGCCCGGATAAAGTGCCTATCCACAAAAAACCTTTAGCATCGCGGTAAAAGCAGTTGACCTGGTTATTGGAAAGGCCATTGCTGATATCGAGCCGGGAGAAAGAATAAGAATCGGTTTGAGCAACACCATGTACCGCACAAAAAAAAGCCAGTATCAGTATAACAAGCTGTTGACGCATCGTTGTTTTCAAATATACCGCTTTCAGCAGGTAAATGAAAGACAGGGGAAGCGGTTTTACGCAACTATTTCTCCGGTTGATTTTCCCCTGCCACTGTATCTGCTTCTATATTATCGCTGATAATATCTTCCGTTTCATGCACACGGGAAAAAGCTTTTTCCATTTTATCCCGGTCAAATTCTCTTTCATTATTTGCCAGCCAGATGGTGGCTACCCCATTCCCGATAAAGTTGGTAATCGCCCTGGCTTCCGACATAAAACGATCCACTCCGAGCAGTAAGGCCAATCCTTCCACCGGTATCACTTTAATAGCAGTAAGCGTGGATGCCAGCACCACAAATCCGCTGCCGGTCACCCCGGCTGCCCCTTTGGAAGTAAGCATCAGCAGCCCCACTATGCCTGCTATTTGCGCAAAACTCAATTCCACATTGAACACCTGTGCCAGGAAAATCATGCACATGGAAAGGTAAATCGTGGTGCCGTCCAGGTTAAACGAATAGCCCGTTGGCACCACCAGCCCCACCACAGGCTTTGAGCAGCCCATCCGCTCCAACTTTTCCATCAGCGATGGCAGTGCTGCTTCGGAAGAGGAAGTGCCTAATACAATGAGCAGCTCTTCCCGGATATATTTTAAAAACCGCATGAGGCTCACCTTATACATGCGCAGTATAAAGTACAGCACCAGGAAGATAAACAGGGCCATGGTGATATACACTGTAATCATGAGCTTGCCCAGCGGCAATAATGTATCTATGCCAAACTTGCTGATGGTATAAGCCATACCTCCAAAAGCGCCTATGGGCGCCAGCAGCATTACCCGGTGCAGGCCTTTGAATACATAGCGGGAAGCGGTGTACATGATTTTCACCAGCCGCTCTTTTTTCTTCACCAGGCTAAGCACCACACCCAGCACCAGCGCCAGCAGCAACACCTGCAGGGTAGAGTTGTCCTGAAGGAACTGCCACCAGCTAAAGTCACCGCTCTTCTTTGTATAAGCCGATATATCGGCATTTTTCACTGCTGAAGTATCTACACCATTGCCCGGCTGAATAAGCAATGCCACTACTACTCCTATAAGGAGAGCAAAGGTGGTAACTACTTCAAAATACAATAAAGCCTTTGCCCCTACACGGCCCACCTTTTTCAGGTTGCCCATGCTGACTATGCCGAGTGTAATGGTGAGAAAAATAATCGGGTTGATAAACAACTTTACAATGCTGATGAATCCGGAACCCAGCAATTCGCTGAAGGTAGACTTAATGCTCATCTCCTGGCCCAGCAGCCGGAAGCTATAGCTTTTATTCAGCACCGGACGGAGCGCCAGCTCCGGGAAGTAATGGCCTATCAGCACGCCGGCCGTAATAGCAATTAATACCCAGAAGGTGAGATTCGTAAAAAGTCGTCGCATAGGAGCCCGAATGTAGCTACTTAATCAATAAATAATAACGATAAGGAAATAATTCTCTATGATACATATGCTGAAATACGCCTGATCAGTTCCACGCAGGCCCGCCCGTTGTGATAGGGGCATTTCCAAAAACCCGCTTTATCCTGCTCCTGCATGGGCACTCC
>DAOLFO010000217.1:0-5745 GCA_035326305.1 Chitinophagaceae bacterium | reverse complement strand
CAGCGGATGCTTGAAACCAACAGCTTTTATTTTATTTTTCCCGTTTGCAAAAGGCAGCTGGCATTCCGCCACGCCATCTTTAGCTATTGCCTTTTGAATAAAAATATCATTCACAAAAATCTGTACCGTGTCAAAATTGGTCATTACCTGTACCGGCTGATAGCAATAACCGGAACTGTCAGCCACACCGGCACGATAACTCCAGCCGCCATCAGCAATTTTGATAAAAGGATGAGAAGATAGCTGTGACTGATAATAATAATACCCGTCTTTGGGTATGCGATCCCAGGTCAGCAATCCTTTATTATTGATATGCGGCATGGTTTCGGCCCTTGTCTCCGAATTAAAATCAGCCAGGTTCCAGATCATCGCTGCCGCTACAAAGGGCCTTTCCATCATCGCTTTTAAATAATACTGATGGTAAGCAGTTGCATACTCAAGACTTTTGTCAAAGCGTACCGGCTGAAAGCTGCGGATACGCGGGTCAGCGTCGGCGCCATACTCTGTTACCAGCAGCGGCTTATGCGGAAGCGCCGATCTGTGCCGGTCAAGAAAGGCTGCAAAGTCTTTGAAAGCTCCGCCATACCATCCTGAATACAGGTTCCAGCCCACCAGCATCGGTATCTCTGTCAGTTGTGCTGCATGGTATTTATTAAAATCTCCATGATGAGCGATCATGGTATAGCGCAGGGGATCCAGTTCTCTTGCCACACTGTCAAGCCTCCGGGCTAAAGAGGTCACAGATGAAAGATAACGGACCTGCCTGGCCTTATCATTATTATAAGGCATCCGCAGCAGCACTTCATTCATATAGCACCATATCACTACACTGGGATGATTATAGTGCTGATAAATCATTTCCGCCAGCATGGTTTCACAGTTGCGGTAAAATGTTTCCGATTCTGTTATTTCATTCACCACCGGAATCTCCACGGATGCAATGATACCCAGCCTGTCGCAGGCCTGCAGCACAGCAGGATCCTGCGGATAGTGAGCCACCCGCAGGAAATTGCCCCCCATTTCTTTTAGCAGCTTCACATCCTGCACAGCCAGCTCATCCGGAACAGCATTTCCTTTACCCGCATAATCCTGGTGCCGGCTGGCTCCAATCAGCTTATATGGCTTTCCATTCAGGAAAAATCCTTTTGCTGCATCAAACGTATACCAGCGCAGGCCTAATGGTATACTAATCTCTTCATATACGGCACCAGACTGCTTATCTTTTATCGTTATCCATACAGTATACAGGTACGGATCTTCCGGAGACCATAGCTTCGGCCTGCTGATAACAGGAAGGGCAGCGCTGATGTCTGCCGCTTCTCCTCTCTTTATCAAAAAAAGAAGTTCTTTACCTGATACCGTTTCTCCGTTCCTGTCTTTAACAGCAGCAATAAGCTGCACTGTTTTATTAACCGCACTTTTATTCAGCACCTTCCCGGCTATGCTCACAGCAGCCCGCTGATCATTAACTGCTGTTTGCGTAATATAGATGGCCTCCGTTCCATGCTCAACTTTCTCTGCATGCACCTGTTCTGCAGTAATATGAAATACATCCCTGTAAATACCACCGTAAAAAGTAAAATCGGCAGAAAGAGGCGGCAGATCAGCATCATGGCTGTTGTCTGCCACAACGGTTATTACATTTTCATTTATTTCGTTCTCCCATTTCAGGTACGGGCCGATAGCGATGGTAAAAGCAGTATAGCCGCCTGCATGCCCTCCCGCCTTCTTACCATTGATAAATACTTCGGCTGACTGTCCCACCCCTTCAAAATGCAGATAGTGAACCAGGTTTTTCTGTTCCTGGTTTAATACCAGCTTTCGTGTGTACCAGCCTTTGCCCTGGTAATAGCCCGGTTCATCATCCATGACATCATCCGTATTCCAGGTATGTGGCAGGTCTGTGGCTTCCCACACTGCTGCAGGGGCATCTCCCTGTTTTGAAAATCGCCAGCCCTCGTTGATACTCACCTTTATGGTACCTGCCTGCTGCGGTTTCAGCACCGGGCTTATCAGTAAAAAAATAATCAGTAGCCGTATGTGCAACTTATTCAGCTTTTGTAATAGTAAAACTTAAAATATCGGCTCCGCCTTTGTCTATACGCAACCTGACCGGCTGACTGCCTTTTTCCAGCGTTATTGTACCGGCGCTGATGTCTGCCCATTTACCAGCGCCTGTTGCGGGCAGCTCTTTTACAGAAGCAATTAATCTATCCCCAATGAGCACACTTATTGCAGCACCGTTTTTTTCCGAAGCTGTTCTTACAGATAGCTTATAAGTGCCCCGTGCTGCTGCATCTACCGTATACTGCATCCATTCCCCATCCTCCGTACTGAATATATAAGGTCCCTCATCGCCCCTGCGTATATCCACACCATCGTTCCGGTAAGTCCTTCCTTTATTACCGGTTGTATTCACGCCGGGCGTATAGTGGTAGCTTGCTGTGTCTTTATCATAATAAGCTATACGCTGCGGGCCCAAATCAAAATCCACAGCCTGTACCGTAAGCCTGTCCTTCAGTACATGCCGGCGAAACGGGATCGCTTTCTGCTCCCTTACCTGGCGAAACATAGCATCCACCACATCCTGATGAATAATGTTTTGTGCTGCTGTTGTATTATGCAGCCACTCCTGCAGGATATGCCAGGCTTCTGCTGCTGCTACCTTTGGACCTTTGCCTGACCAGTCCGCTACAAGCTTATCATATCCTTCCGGCTTTTTTATCTCCAGCGGGTTATTAATGCCCATCTTTTTATGCTGCCACCAGGCCCAGCCAATACCTTCTTCTTCCGCCAGCTTTATCGCTTCGGTAAACCATGTATTGAAATTTTCTCCCGATTCACCCAGCCAGAGCGGCATATTATACTGCTCACGCAATGAAAGAAAATATTGTATCGCTTCTTTTGTATTAAAGTTGCCATACTTGTGAAAGCTCAGCACCATATTATCATCCCAGGGTGGTAATACGCCGTGGTAATTATTCCCAAAACCGTTGCCTTCAATAATGATGATATGCTTCTGATCCACTTCCCGGATAGCCTGGGTAATCTCCTGCATCAGCTTTCGCAGCGGAGCATTGAGTCTTTCCTGGATACCCCTTTTATCAGCAGTATCCTGAAAGCCCCAGTTAGGTTCGTTGATGATATCATAGCCGCCTATCCACGGCTCATTAGCATATCTTGCTGCCAGCTTTTTCCAGAGGGCAATCGTTTTTTGCTGATTGGCTTCGCTTTGCCACAGGGAGGGCTTTGCCGGATCACGATCCGATATGGCCAGGTCATTTCCCTGCCCGCCGGGCGCCGCATGCAGATCCAGTACCAGGTACATTTTATTATCCCTGCACCAGGCAAGCAGGCTGTCGGTGAGTGCAAATCCTTTTTCGATCCATGTCTGCTGCCCCTTCACCGGTTCCTGCTCTGCCGGTAGCGTATACAGCGCATAATGCATGGGCAGGCGGATGGAATTAAACCCGAAAGAAGCAAGCAATGCTATATCCTTTCCTGTCGTATGCTTTTGCAGCCATTCCTCATAAAACTGTGCAGCTTTCTGCTCACCCACCGATGCTGCAATTTTTTCCCGGATACGGTACTGCTGGCCTAAAAAGCCAAGCTGGTACATATAACCTTCCTGCAGCATCCAGCCGCCAAGCCCCATGCCCCGAAGGATGACCTTCTCCCCTTTTTCATTTACAATATCATGGCCTTTTGCCCGCAAAAAACCCTGGGCAGGCACAACTTTGCAGAGCAGGATAAAGAATAAAATGGCCACTGTCCGGGCCCTGCACTTACAATTCACAATCATTGATTATCATTTACAGAATTGCAGATTTGCGTTATCGTAATAAAGATAAAAAAGAAATGCCCGCCGGTGGCAGGCACTTCTCCTGTCTGTCTGCTTATTTTATCTCAACTGTTTTTCTGAATGCGGTGGAGAATATATCTACATAAAACTCCTGCGCCTGGTTTTCCAGCAAATGTATTTCTACAGAGCGGGTGCCGGGCACGCTGCTGTTGAGCAGCTTCAGGTAGATGGTGTCCTTTGCCTGCTCCGCTTTTGGAAATATCATCGAATACTTGCCGCCTTCCGGTGCCAGGGTATTCCCGTTTTTATCCACTACCTGGAAGTCCTGCCCCGGTACGGCCGGTGCAGCAATGCCAGTTGTTACCAGTGAATAATGTGCCACCGCATCATAATTACGTGTGTAGCTGGAATAGAACTGCACCGGCAGTTTGACAAGCCCCGGCTGATCCCTGTTTACCGATATTTTAGTGGTATTGTTATTGGGCACATGCACTATGTAGTAGTGATGCTCATACTCGGGAAGGCCCTTTGGATAATCTTTTTTTTCGCAGGCAGTTAATGCCAGCATGGCTGCAACGCCTGCTATGCTGTAAATTATTCTTCTCATTTTTTTGTCTTTAAAAGGTTATTGCCAATTAGGGTTTTGTACCACGGCGCCGCCACTCAGGTTTATTTCGTTAATGGGTACGGGGTACAGGTAATCCCGGTTAGGCTGAAAGTTTCTGCTGGCATCTGTTTCTACAATAATGACATTGGCCGCATTCAGGTTCAGGTTGCCAACATTAGTTCCCGGCCAGTCGGCAGGCACATATTTGGCACCCAGCAGCTCTGCGGGCAGCAGCAGCTCGGCCAGCTTCCAGCGGATAAGATCATCATAACGAAACCCTTCAAGCGCCAGCTCTACTGTGCGCTCCCGGCGTATCTCATCTCTCATGCTAAGGTTATTATCTGCAACAAAAGCATTGGTAAGGTGTACATTAAAGCCGGCCCGTGTACGCAGCTTATTGATGGAAAGATCAAGATCGGCATCGCTGATGCTTTCATTCAACTCAAATTTTGCTTCTGCATAAATGAGCAGCACTTCTGCATAGCGCATCAGTATCTTGTCCACCGTACCTGCACCGTTGATAGACTGGTCTACGATACTGAACCCTTTTTTGGGCGCATAGCCGGAACGGGAGCCCAGCGATGTTGTAGGTACCCACGGCCCTTTATAAGCTTCCTCTCCGGCCAGGAAAAGAGTATAGCCCATCCGCGGGTCCCTGTTTTGAAGAATGGTATTATAGGAAGCCTCATCAGCCTCCGGCACAAACAGGGGAGATGGTATGGCAGCAGGTGTATTGTCTGCGTTGAACGCCGGCAGCCCGTCAGCGTAAAGGTACTGGCGCAGCAAGTTGCGTGTGGGCGCCATCCTTCCGTTTTCCAGGTCACGGGAATTGTTATGACCTAAGAGCAGGTTAGTATTGCTCACACCAAAAATTTTCACCAGCAGGTTTTCTGTATTAGCCGGGCCTTCGGCTATATGCTGAAATAAATTAGGATAACTCGGATACAGCGTGTGTCCCTGTGCCATTACCAGTCCTGCTGCTGCAATAGCCACCTCCAGGTGTTGCTGCCAGCCGGGGCGGTTATGAAATTTTGCATGTGTGCCTTCATACAGCCCGACCCTTGCTTTCAGCCCCAGTGCGGTGCTTTTTGACACTCTTCCGTATTGCGCAGCAGGAATAGCTGTGCGTACCGGCAGCCACTGGGCTGCATAATCAAGATCTTCATAAATGGCAGCTACTACTTCGCTACGGGGCGTACGTGGCATAAACAGCTCCGGGGAATTATAATCCAGAGTTTTCAGCACCAGCGGCACATCACCATATTTCTGTACCAGGCTAAAATAGGCGTATGCCCTGAAAAAGCGTGCCTCAGCCAGATACCTGTTTTTAACAGCA
>DAOLFO010000216.1:0-5746 GCA_035326305.1 Chitinophagaceae bacterium | reverse complement strand
GAGTCTGTGTACCCATCAATCCCCACAAGCTTGTACCTCGGTATTGCAGGCGGGTATACGCATTGCCCATCGCCAGCACACATTCCCGCTCATTCCGGTAGAAGGTATTAGCCGACAACGTCGAAAACAGCTGCTCATCCAGTTTGGTGCAGGCACTAAAGCTGCAGGCTGTTGAAATAACGATAGCTATATAAATTAACGGTTTCATAACTGGTTCATTTAAAATTTGAAATTAAAACCCAGGGAAAAAGTCTTGGTAAAGGGATAATAAGTCAGGTTCTCAGTACCACCTACAGCCGTGTTAGTGTTCATCTCGCTGATCGGCACTTCCGGATCCGTACCGGTATAGTCAGTAATGCAGAAAAGATTTTGTCCGGTAGCAAATACCCGTAGTGGATTCTTAGTTTTTCCTACTTTGAAGTTATAGCCAACCGAAAGGTTATTAAGCTTGACAAAAGACGCCTTTTCAACAAACCTTGAATCAAAAGTGGGAATGCCGGTATATTCCGGATAATTATCTAGTTTGGTCCGTAGTATGTTCCGGCCGTTCAACAGGGGTTGCCAGTTTTCATAAAATATCCGCTCATAGTTCACCAGGCTGTGCCCGAAAACGCCGCGTACAAAAAAGGACAGGTCAAAGTTTTTGTACTGAACAGCACCTGACCAGCCCAGCTCAAATTTGGGATACGCATTGCCAACCACTCTTCTGTCCAGTTCTGACTCTACGTTGACAGTACCATCTTTATTCACATCTTCATAAATACCGTTTCCGTTTTCATCCACACCCAGGAAGACCGGCGCCATGATATTGCCAAGCGGCTTTCCTTCTTCTACAAACTGCGTCCAGGTGGTAGCTGCAGGATTTACTTTCAGGTTTTGCAGCTCATACCCCCGCTCACTGTCGGAGAAAGAAAGCAGCTTGTTCCGGTTGCGGGCATAGTTGAGCGACGTGTTTACTGTCAGATCCTTTGTGCGGACGGCTTCATAATTCAATTGTACTTCCAGTCCTTTGTTCTGCATGGAGCCTACATTGGCATACATATTATTGTACACATTGGGAGGCACTGGTACTGCATACCACCATAAGAGGTCGGTGACACGACGGTGATAATAATCCACAGAGCCCGAGAGGCGGTTATCAAAAAGCCCGAAATCAACACCGGCATTGTACTCCTGCTTACGCTCCCATTTCAAATCAGGGTTTGGATTGCTGGCAGGCTGGTAGGTATTGATCCAGGTGCCATTGTAATACATTTGCCGCGAGCTGACAGCCAGCCGGGAAAGAGACAGGTAATTGGGGATATCCTGGTTACCCGTTACACCAAATCCGGCCCGCAGCTTCAGGTTAGACACCCAGGGTACATTTTGCATAAAATCCTCTTCATTTATTCTCCACCCTGCACTTACAGCCGGGAAAGTACCCCACTTGTTGTTTACGCCAAAACGGGAAGAACCTTCATGCCGAACGGAAGCAGACAACAGGTACTTATCCAGGAAATTATAAATCACTCTTCCATAAAAAGAAATCAGCAGATTTTCATTCCGGTTGGTTGTCATCTCAGCCAGTCCGTCAGTGAGCGCATAGCCTGCCCCGAGATTATTATAAGAGAAATTGTCCAGGTCAAAGTTGTAGTTGTTCGTCCAGAGCTGCCGGTACTGGTTCTCAAAATAGGAGTAGCCGCCAATAGCCTGTATGTTATGTCCTTTTATATTTTTCTTGTATTCAAAGCCCGGCTCAAACAAAACATCATTGGTATAAGTAGTATACACCACTGCATTTCCATTCATACCGAGATCAGGGAAATAGCTGGTCTGGTACATACCGGCATAATTTTGCTTGCTGTTATAAGATCCGTGCATGGTCAGCTTAAATCCTCTGAACAACTGGTAAGAAGCGTTGATATCACCAGACAGGAAACGATCATCCACATCATCCTGTCTTTCACGTATCATAGCCACCGGATTCATATAACCTGAAGCAGTGACTACGGTGTAATAGCCGCCGTGAGCCACATCAGACGGATCAAAAACGGGTTCGGTGGGGTTTCTCCAGGCAGCCTGGCTCAGCACGCCAGGGTTGGCCCACTCTCTTTTTACATGGGAGTAAAGAAGGCGGTAATCGATTTTGAGTTTATCGTTGGCTCCTGTCTGACTTACAAAAAGTGAAGGGGTAAGTGTACGTGCACTGGTACGCTGCACCAGGCCTTCGTCCACCCGGTAATATAAACCTGCCCGGTAATTGATCTTGCGGGTTCCGCCTGATGCGGAAAAGCTCCAGTTCTGGTTAATTGGTGAACGGGTCACTTCTTCAAACCAGTCTGTATTTTGTCCTTTATCCAGGTACATACGATCAGGATAATAGTCCGTCAGTACATTCCGGTATTCGGCAGCGGTCAGACTCCTGGTATCTTCCGCTTTTACCTCTGTGGAGATAAAATTGTTGATCTCAAACTTTACATTACCCACTTCCGGTCTTTTAGTAGTAATCAGTATGACGCCGTTAGTGGCACGGGTACCGTAGATAGCGGCGGCAGAGCCGTCCTTCAGTACATCGATGGACTCAATCTCATTAGGGTCAATCATGTTCAGGGTATTATTGCCCTGTATACCATCCACGATAATTAATGGGCTGCGCCCCCCAGACAGCGTGTTCAGTCCGCGCAGCTGGATTTGAAATCCCTGGTTGGGATCACTGCCCTGCACTTTGGTAATGGTCAGTCCGGGCACCTTACCCTGTACAAGGGCCATAGGGTTATTTACATCTCCCTTATTAAAATCTTTTGCTTTAACCGTTACGACGGAGCCGGTCACTTCTTTTTTTGTAACGGTGCCATATCCTACAGCCACCACCTCTTCCAGCGTGCCATAGGACAACTCCAGTTGCAGCGTCAGATCAGCAGGCTGCTGGTACACCACCTCTTTGAGCGCAAAGCCCACCATGGAAAAAACAACCGTCTGGCCCTTCTGTATGGCCACCGAGAAATTTCCTTTTTCATCTGTCTGCGTGCTAACCGAGCTCTCACGCACCAGCACGCTTACACCATTCAGCGGCTCTCCCTGCGCATCCGTTACCTTACCGGAAACAGGAGACTGGGCGTTTCCTGCCAAAGAAAATGCGCAGCATAAAAGCAGGGCTCCCATCCAAAAAACTTTTTTCATAAGCAATCTGTTTGAATAATTGAATAATTTGAAATACGATGGATAAGGTGTTATGCCATTCCTGCGTAAATAATAAGCCCTATTCCCGCAAGAAAGAAAAGGAACATGCCTGCCAGCAGCCAGCTCACTTTTGCCGGAGCATTTTTAAATTCTTTCCAGACCAGCACACCCCATATTGCCGCTACGAGTGTGGCTCCCTGACCTAGACCATAAGAAACAGCAGGCCCGGCCTTTCCGGCTGCAATAAGATTGAAAAGATTTCCAATACCCCAGATAAGACCGCCTAATATGCCCACCATATGCCAGCTCAGCTTTCCGCCGGCATACTGCCGGTAGGTAAGTGGCGGACCTTCCAGTGGCCGCTTCATCATGATAGTATTAAAAAGAATATTGCTGAGGAGAATGCCTGCGGCAAAAACCACGAAAGCTGAATAAGGCGTCATCTTCTGCGGCTCCGGCTGTTCAAAATTCTGAATATCCATAGAAGCTGCTATAAAGCGGTAAAAGAAAGACATCAGCACACCGGCTACCAAAGCAAGCGTAATTCCCCTGCTGCTTGCTTTTTGCTGCACCGCGGCTGTTTTTTTATAGGCCAGTGCATTCAGAATAATAGCGACCGCAACGAGCAATACCCCGCTGAACAAAGCAACCGGATCCCCCTTTTGCACACTGGCATAATTAACAATCACACCCAGGATCAGCGCAATACCAATACCCACCGGAAAGGCGACTGACATACCAGCGACAGCAATAGCAGCTGTTAATAAAATATTAGCCAGGTTAAAAATCACACCTCCCAGCAAAGCGCTGCCAATATTACCAGCACTGGCCTGCTGAATATCCTGCATGAAGCTTCTTCCGAGCGTACCGTAGCTGCCCAGGGTAAAAGCCGCAAACAAGGATAAGAGGAATATGCCTACGACATAATCCCAGTAAAACAGTTCAAAGCGCCACTTTCCTGTCACCAATTTTTGCGTATTGGCCCAGGAGCCCCAGCAAAGCATAGTGATAAAGCAAAAGAGAATTGCTAATGGATAACTTTCAACAATAAACATATGGCAGCGTTTAGGTTAAATAAGTTGATCTGTTCATTTACTATTTCGCAAACTCGCAATGTCTAATTTTCTTGCCACCAGCTCATGGCGGCTGGGAATGGAAGACTGCGCCCCCAGGCGGGTTACGGATAACGCCGCTGCCTCACAGGCAAAGCCCACCGCCTCTTCCATGGTTCTGCCTTCACTCAGCCCCACCGCCAGCGCCCCGTTGAATACATCGCCGGCAGCCGTGGTGTCTACTGTTTCTACGGCCATAGCAGGCACTACTGAAAAGTTGCCATTCTGATATACTACTGCACCCAGCGGCCCCATAGTAATCACCACGGTTTTCACTCCTTTTTCGCAGATGACCCTGGCGGCCTCCTTGGCAGTTTCTATATCTTCCACTTTCACACCGGAAATCATGCTTGCTTCTGTTTTATTAGGCGTCAGTATATCTATCTTTTGCAGCAGTGCTGATGACAGCTCATTGACAGGAGCAGGATTCAGGATCACTTTTACCTGATTAGCCGATGCATACTCCACGACAAAGTGTACCACTTCCATTGGTATTTCCAGCTGCAACAAAACAATTTCTGCGCGGGCTATCTCACCAAGAGCTCCCTGAATATCGTTGCTGTGCAGGCTTCCATTAGCTCCCGAAGCAACCACAATGCTGTTTTCTCCTGCTTTATCCACTGTGATCAGGGCTACACCAGAGGGTAGATCATCATCTGCATACAAGAAACTGGTATCTATCCCTTCATCCGCAAACAGCCGGGAAAACTGTTTTCCGAATACATCATTCCCGAGTTTTGACACAAAGACCACCTCGCCTCCCAACCGGGCAACGGCTACTGCCTGGTTAGCTCCCTTCCCCCCGGGGTTCATGAAAAAAGAACCCGATAAAACGGTCTCCCCCGGTACAGGAATATGGTCTGTCTTTACCACCATATCCATATTGGTGCTGCCAACCACAACTATTTTTCCAGCATTCATAAGTAAGTATTTGTTTTAGTTCAACCTTTTTTTCTTTTAATGCCTCATCGTTCCGACAGGACAACATCTTTCCAGTAAGCATTGCCTGCCTCCCGTCCGGGCAGCAATACCCGCTGAAACAGGCGCAGCACTACTTCTTTTCCTGCATAGGCGCTGAGATCAACGCGGATATGATGCCAGGCAAAAGCCGAATCAGTGCCGGTTATTCTTTTATTCATCAGCCGCTGGTTGCCGGCATACACACTCAGATTCCAGGCACGCCGGGCATCGCTGCCTGCAGAAAAGCTCAGTACGTGCTTATCTTTATCTACCCGCATCGTCCGCCGCAGGAACAAGCCTCTCACTTCATCCCTTGGATACGTGATCAGCACATTGCTGTCCAGGTATGTAATACCGCGGATGCCCCACATACCACCTCCTGCTCCACCAAACCCGGCGCGGTGCAATTGCCAGTCGGGATTCCAGAATTTCATTAAACCGGATAGCTGAAAAAGTTCAGGAGCCTGGGTGACTACCGGAGCAGCAGGTATTTCGATATAGCCATTTTTAAACCG
>DAOLFO010000215.1:0-5801 GCA_035326305.1 Chitinophagaceae bacterium | reverse complement strand
CGATGGCCAGCCGCCGGTGAAATACCGATGGCTCACCCTGCACGCACCGGAGCAGCCTGAACTGGAAATCATCATCATGCCACCCGCAGGGCTGCCGCCCGATGCAGAGCAGGCTATAAAGTTGCTGCTGGACAGGGGAATGA
Source organism: Chitinophagaceae bacterium (assembly GCA_035326305.1). Classification (GTDB taxonomy): domain Bacteria; phylum Bacteroidota; class Bacteroidia; order Chitinophagales; family Chitinophagaceae; genus DAOLFO01. The sequence goes on along the minus strand of DAOLFO010000215.1, from coordinate 5,658 downwards.
TGGGCGCCTGCGTATTTCATACCAAAGACTGCCGGGCTGCCTATGAGGAGCTGAAAGCAAAAGGAGTGGTATTTCGTACCGAACCTAAAGAGCAGGCCTATGGCATTGAGTGTATCATGGAAGACGGCTGCGGCAACTGGTTTAGCCTGACAGAGCCAAAAGAGGGAGTTGATTTTGCCTGACAAATAGTGAACCGGTACCACGCTGCAACTCCATTGCGCTGACTGTACCGCAGGCGATGAGCTTTATTTTTTATTAATAGAAGTTTTTCAAATCGTTCTGTATTTTTATCCCCTATGAAAAATTGGCTGCCCCTGTTTCTCATTCCGCTGCTCCTGTTGAGCGCCTGTTCCCGCCGTATCAACCCGGAAAAGCCAGTCGTTATCTCTACACCCTATTCGCTTGATTCCCTGCCGTTGTCGGAAATCAACATACCGGTCCGTATCAGCCTGAAACCTTTTTATGCCATGGCCGAAAAGCAGGTGGATACTGTTTTTACTTCGCCTGACTATCCCGGCGGCTGGGTGCAGGATGGCTGCGATACCCGTTATAAATATTCGTTCCGGCGCAGCCCCCTCCGCATCACCGCCTCGGGCCTGAATATGGATCTTGGCTTTACCGGCTTTTACAAAATCACCGGCTCCACCCGTGTATGTGTGGCGGGGGCGGCCATATCGCCGTGGACAGCCCCCTGCAGTTGCGGCATTGATGAGCCGGAACGCCGGGTAAACGTATCATTTTCCAATTCTTTTTCCCTGCAGCCTGATTATAAGATAAAGCTGGCCGTAACAAGAAACGAACCTGAAGCACTGGACAAATGCGAAGTCTGCTTCTGGGGGCAGGATATCACCCGCCAGGTGCTCAATGGCCTCAGTGATGAGCTGGATGCTGCAAAAACGGAGCTGGAAAAAAACTACGGTACGGTAAACCTGCGTACGCATTTCCAGGCGCTATGGAGCCAGCTCAGCCAGCCTTATAACCTATATGATATGGGTTGGCTCAACATTAACCCGCAACGCATCCATATCAACAGCGTATATGCAAAAGACGATTCGCTGTACGCCTATCTTGGCCTTGCCGCCAGGCCGCAGGTAAGCTTTGAAAAGCCCGCACCTGCCGGTACAAGAATGCCTGACATGACGGGATTTAGCCGGCAAAACGGGTTTTCCGTATTTCTCGATGCTTTGCTCAATTATGATTCGCTCAGCCGCCTGGTAAACCGGTACATAGCCGGTAAAACATTTGATTTTAATAAAGGCCCGGTGAAAAAGAAATTTATCATCAAAGACTGCACCCTGTACGGCACCAACGGGGACAAGCTCGTCATCAAAGTAAACTTTGGCGGTACAGATAACGGCACCTTCTACCTGACCGGCAAGCCGGTGTACGACCGGCAAACCCGGATGATAGAAATAAAAGATATTGATTTTGACATCCGCTCCAAAGATGCCCTGCTTAAAACTGCCGACTGGCTGTTTAACCGGCGCATTGTAAATGAAATTGCCCGCTACTCCCGCTTTGACATCAGCCCTTATGCCGATAGCGCAAGGGCGAATGTAAATGCACAGTTGAACAGGCAACTGGTCAGCGGCGTATTCAGCGAAGGGCAAATGGATGATTTATCATTGATAGGCATTTACCCGGCCACCCAGTTCCTTATCATACGCAGCAACTGCACCGGCAGCCTTTCATTGCGGGTAGATGAAATGGATATTTCTTTATAAACCTTCTCCTGCTTTTTCTGCTGCGCGGAATGAAAAATGGCGCTGGGCCAGGTAGCTGAACATTACAACAATCACCGTAGTGCAAATCTGCACTATCACCGGGTATACCTGGAAATACTCCACTCCTATTTTAAGCAAAATATAGTTCAGGGAAAGATTGAACAGGCAGATCATAAAATAACGGAACAACTGTACCTTCCCCTTCATGGCCGAATCAGTAAACACCACATACTTCGACATAAAAAAACCCACCGGAAAAGTGACACAGAAGCTGATAAACAGGGCCGCCACGTGTGGTTTAAACGCATAGAAGCCAAGATTCAGTTCCCGCTCACCCAGCAGGTAATGATAGCTGAGATAATATACGGTAAGCCCCAGCAGCACATTGCCCCCGCCTGATGCGGCATAACGAAATGTTTGCAGGTTCATCAACCGCCGGAAAGGGGGATAAAAAAAATCAATCACCGGCAGGATAAAATCCCTCACTGCATGAAGCTTCTTACGCATAACAGGCCGTAAAGTTAATTCAAACAAATCCCAAATTCCAACCTTAAATTTGCAGCCAAACTTGACCAGCATGGGCATTGCAGATACTATCAAACCGGATATCATCCAGGCGCTTGAACAATTATACGGCCTGCCATTAAGCAATGATGACCTGACTATTAATACCACCAAGCCGGAATTTGAGGGAGATTATACGCTGGTATTATTTGGCTTTGTAAAAACACTGAAAAAATCCCCGGAGCAACTGGGAAACGAAATAGGGACAAAGCTGCTTGAAAATAATCCGCAGCTCTTCAGCCGCTACAATGTAATAAAGGGGTTTCTGAACCTGGCCATCACCGATTCTTACTGGCTGCAGTTCCTCACCGATGCTGCCTCTGGCAAAAGCAGCCTGCTGCCTGCCGGTCACAAGGGTAATGTTATTGTGGAATATTCCTCTCCCAACACCAATAAGCCGCTGCACCTGGGGCACCTGCGGAATAATTTCCTGGGGTGGAGCGTAGCTGAGATCATGAAAACGGTTGGCTATTCTGTTTTCAAGGCGGCCATACTCAATGACAGGGGTATCCATATTTGTAAATCGATGGTGGCCTGGAAAAAATTTGCCAACGGCGCCACCCCTGAATCTACCGGTATCAAAGGCGATCATTTTGTAGGCGATTACTATGTGCAGTTTGGAGTGGAACATAAAAAAGAAATGGAAAAGCTCATGGCCGGCGGCATGAGTAAAGAGGCTGCTGAAAAAAATGCACCCATCATGCAGGAAACAATAAAAATGCTGCAGGATTGGGAAAACGGCGATCCGGAAGTAAGGGCCTTGTGGGAAAAAATGAACGGTTGGGTATACGATGGATTTAATGAAACCTATAAAAAAATAGGCAGCGACTTTGATAAAAATTACTTTGAAAGCCAGACCTACCTGCTCGGAAAAGAGTTTGTGGAAGAAGGGCTGGCCAAAAGTGTTTTTTATAAAAAACCGGACGGCAGCGTATGGATAGACCTGACTGCAGACGGGCTGGATGAGAAGATTGTGTTAAGGAGCGACGGCACTTCCGTTTACATCACACAGGACCTGGGGCTTGCTGATAAAAAGTATGAAGACTTTCCCTATGACCGCAGCATCTATGTGATAGCCGATGAACAAAATTATCACATGAAGGTGCTGAAGCTGATCCTGCAAAAACTGCAGAAACCCTATGCTGATGGCATTTATCACCTGAGCTATGGCATGGTGGAGCTACCTACCGGCAGGATGAAGACAAGGGAAGGCACTGTAGTGGATGCCGATGATTTGATAGAAGAGCTAAAGAGCACCATCAAAACAAAAACAGAAGAGTTGGGCAAGGTGGATGATTTCAACCCCGGAGAGCTGAACGATCTTTATGATATGCTGGCCCTTGGTGCACTGAAATTTTTCCTGCTGCGGGTGGATCCTAAAAAAAGAATGGTGTTTAACCCGGAAGAAAGCATAGATCTGCATGGCTTTACCGGTCCCTCTGTGCAATATACCCATGCCCGTATCAAATCCATACTCCGCAAGCAGCAGCCGGCGGCTGGCGCACTGCCATCCTCCCATACGCTGCTGCCAAAGGAAAAAGAGCTGCTGCTGCTGCTGGAGCAGTATGCTGTTGTAGTGGAGCAGGCCGTGCAGGAATACAATCCTTCTGTTATTGCTATTTACGCCTACAATGTGGCAAAATCGTACAATACTTTCTATGCCGATCTGTCTGTGTTAAATGCGGAGTCGGAAGAAAAGAAACAGTTGCGCCTGCAGCTCTGCTCGCTGGCGGCCCGCACTATTGCCTCTGCTATGGGGCTGCTGGGCATCCGTGTGCCGGATCGTATGTAAGCGGAAAAAGAAAAGCGGCTGTTACAAGCCGCCTATCGTCATTTTCTTTTGCTTAAGCGAAGCAAGGCTGGGATCCATTTCTATCGCTTTATCACAGAGGTGGATGCCTTTTTCCTTCTCCCCTTTTTTCTGGTAGCTCATGCCGATCATATAAAGGGCTTCTGCATTTTGCTTATCGTACACCAGTATCTGATCCCAGTAGTCTATGGCCTGCTGGTATTTCCCTTTATAGTAATACGCTTCTGCTACCATATTCAGGATATTCATATCACTGGGGCGTTTTTTCAGCAGCTCCGTCAGTATGCTTACCCCGTCATCCAGCTTGCCTGTATTCAGGTAGGCAATTGCCAGGTTTTGCAGGTAGTCATTATCTTTTTTATATCCTTTGTCGCCGGCCTCTTTAATATAGCGCAGTGCATTCTTATTATCGTTCATCGCATAGCAGATCAGCCCCAGCTCGTATATCCAGTTATTTTTTTCCGGCGCCAGCTCTATGGCCTTCTGAAAATAAGGAATGCTCTGCTTATAGTTCATCATATCCGCATAGCTCCTTGCTACCAGGTAAGGCACTTCGGCATTAGCAGGATCTTCTTTAGAGGCAATAGCCAGTTGCTTAATGGCCTCTCCATAGTTTTCCTGCTGGTAATGTACTTTACCAAGATAATAGCTGACAGAAGCAGACTTATCCAGCGCTTTCAGTTTTCCGGCATAAGTAATCACATCATCAAAGCGGCGCATATTGAAAGAAAGATCCAGCAGTTGTGCATATACCGGGGCAGTGGCAGCGCCGGCTTCATCCAGCTTTTTATAAGCCAGCAATGCTTTGTCGTATTTGCGCAGATCATGGTAGGCAGCAGCCAGCTCTGCTGTTATTTGCAGATCATCATTGCTGAACTGGTTGGCTTTTTCCAGGTGCTTCAGCACTTCCATCTTGCGGCCTTTTTCTTTTTCCGCTAAAGCTTTTTGGAAATAATGTTGTGCGCTGTCAGCATTATTTTCATTTGACTGGGCCAATGAATAATTGCCGGAAAGCAACAGCAGGGCAGCAATGCCTCGCAGGAGTAGGGTTTTACGGATCATCGGACTCTCTTTTAACCGTCGTTCAAAAAAAAGATATTGCATACAAAGATAAAATTTACCGTTGATCTTCAGCAGGGCACGGCACATTTTACCGGAGTATCCGGACAAGTTAGGTGATTTTATTTAAGAATAATCCCTGCCAGCGGGGGTAAATTTACCAGCAGTGTATAAGTAAGTTCCCTATCTTCTTCTTTTTTTACCCGTATATCGGGATTAAACACTTTTCCGCTTCCACCAAAGCGCTCATTGTCACTATTATATATTTCGCCGGCAAATTGCTTGCCGGTAAGCGTTATTTCCCAGTCCATTCTTGCCACAGGTGTCATGTTGAGAATGATCAGCAGGTCATTATCTGCTGCTGCTCCCTTACGGCGGTAAACGATCACAGACTCTGCCCGGTGCGACAGATCAACCCATTCAAAACCCCCCGGCTCAAATTGTTTTTCATACAAAACCGCCTCGCCGCGCAGCAACTCATTCAGCGCCACCACACAGGCC
>DAOLFO010000214.1:0-5832 GCA_035326305.1 Chitinophagaceae bacterium | reverse complement strand
GGTTTTTTTTTCACGAAATCCTGCATTTCGGGGAAAAAAAAGAAAAGCCCGGGGGGTACCCCCGAAAAAGGGGGAAAAGAGAAGTTTTTTCCACAAAACAGAACGGCCCAAAACAGCACCCCCGGACCCGCCGGTAAAAAGTTTCACAAAGCACTGTTTCATGCTGAAACGGTGTCCCGTGAAACCTGTATTTTTGCTCCATGGGTACTCCCAAAAAGAATATTGAGGCACAAACCGAAGAATCCCTGAAAAAATTCAGAGAAAAGCGGCGCTGGCAAATTGCTCTTCGCCGCTATGTCATAGACCAAAACCTGAGTGCGGCCTATGCCCCCTATTTTGGTCTGGATATCCAAAATATGAGGAGCTGGTTTGAATACCAGTTTAAACCGGGTATAACCTGGGAGAGTTTTGGAAAAAACTGGCAGTTTGACCATATTATCCCGGTGGCTTACTTTGATTTTGACAAGGAAGAAGAATTGAAGCTGTGCTGGAACTTTACCAACCTCCGGGTGGAGCATTTTAAGCTTAACAAAGACCGGGGACAGCGGCTGGATATACTGGGAGCAAGAGCTTATTTTGAAGAGCTGCATCAAAAAACAGGCTATCCCGTCTGCCTTGGCCTGCTGGAAAAGATAAATTCACTGGAGCTATCCGCTTTTATCAGCACACAGGAGCAGCAATCCTTCATTCTCCGGCATATTAACTACCTGAACCAGATAAAGTATTACAACGCCTTTGAGTTTGAGCTGCTCAACAAAGGAAGAACAGTGGAGCAGGTAAACGCTGAGATAGATTTTCTGAAAAAACTATCCGGCCAGGGCTAACTTTGCATTTATGTTTCCAGACTATGATGTTATAGTGGTAGGCGCCGGCCATGCCGGCTGTGAGGCAGCGGCTGCGGCAGCTAATTTAGGCTCCAAAACCCTGCTGGTGACCATGAATATGCAGACCATTGCCCAAATGAGCTGCAATCCCGCTATGGGCGGTATCGCCAAAGGGCAGATTGTACGGGAAATAGATGCCCTGGGCGGCTATTCGGGTATTGTGACTGACCTGTCCATGATTCAGTTCCGCATGCTCAACCGGTCAAAAGGACCGGCTATGTGGAGCCCCCGTGCGCAAAGCGACCGCATGCTTTTTGCCGCCAAGTGGCGGGAAATGCTGGAACAAACCCCCAACGTGGACTTTTACCAGGATATGGTAAAAGGAATAGTAGTAGAGAATAACCGTGCCTGCGGGGTCATCACCGGGCTGGGGCATACCATCCGCTCCAAAGCAGTGGTACTGACCAATGGCACTTTTCTCAATGGCATCATTCATATTGGTGAAAAAAACTTTGGTGGCGGCCGCGCCGCCGAAAAAGCAGCCACCGGGATAACCGAACAGCTTGTATCTCTTGGGTTTGAAAGCGACCGGCTTAAGACCGGTACCCCACCCCGTGTGGATGGCCGCAGCCTTGACTACAGTAAGATGGAAGAACAGCCCGGCGATGAAGAGATTGGCGGCTTTTCCTTCCTGGATACTCCTAAGCCAGCACAACAGCGTAGCTGCTGGATTACCTATACCAGCCCGCAGGTACACGATATCCTCAAGACCGGGTTTGACCGCAGCCCCATGTTTGCCGGCCGCATTGACGGCACCGGCCCCCGCTACTGCCCCAGCATCGAAGACAAGATTAACCGCTTTGCGGAGCGGGAACGGCATCAATTGTTTATAGAACCGGAAGGCTGGAATACCGTAGAGATATATGTAAACGGTTTTTCTACCTCACTACCCGAAGAAGTACAATACGAAGCACTTCGTATTGTGCCCGGTTTTGAATCTGTTCGCATTTTCCGTCCCGGCTACGCTATTGAATATGATTATTTCCCTCCCACACAGCTCACGCATACGCTGGAGACAAAAAATATCAGCCATCTCTTTTTTGCAGGACAAATAAACGGAACCACCGGCTATGAAGAAGCGGCCTGCCAGGGCCTGATGGCCGGCATTAATGCTCACCAAAAATCTTTTGATAAAGACCCCTTTATCCTCAAGCGTAGTGATGCCTATATCGGTGTGTTGATTGATGACCTCATCAGCAAAGGAACCGAAGAGCCGTATCGCATGTTCACCTCAAGGGCAGAGTTCCGCACACTGCTCCGCCAGGACAATGCTGACCTCCGGCTTACCCCGGTCAGCCACCGGCTGGGCCTTGCCACCGATGAACGTATGCGCCGCACAGCACAAAAGGAAAAAGAGATAAGCGAAATCAAACATATCCTGAACAACCTCTCTGTGGAGCCAGAAGAAGTAAACCCCTATCTTGAATCACACGCATCTTCTCCTCTTACAGAAAAACAAAAAGCAGATAAAATACTATTACGTCCCGGTATTGAGCTCCAGGATATGGCCGAAGCCATTTCACCCATAAAAGAATCACTTTCCTCCTTTACCGCAGAAAGTATTCACCAGTCTGCCGTGCAAATAAAATATGCTACTTACATAGACAAGGAAAAAGAACTGGTGGAACGCATGCGGCAACTGGAAGACCTTGAAATCCCTTCCTCCTTTGATTACAAAAAAATCAAAGCACTGGGCAATGAAGCGCTGGAAAAACTGATGCGGGTAAAGCCCCGCACACTTGGCCAGGCCAGTCGTATTTCCGGCATTAATCCCAGCGATGTACAAATGCTGATGGTATACATGGGCAGATAATATTCTTTTTTCTTTATGGAAAAAAGTCATCTCCCTGTCTCATGGAAAAAGTAAGCCATGAATACCAGTCAGATTTTATCAAGCTCATTGCTTGATATCCTGTTTCAAAACAGGAACAAAAGCTACGGCGCTTATGAGCTCCGGAAAACATACCCGCAGCGAATTGGAAGAGCGCTGCTCATTACTTTCCTCATCACTGGAAGCGGCATTGCAGCGCTTGCTATCAGCTCTTCCTTAAAGCCGAAAGAAAAGCCAAAAATGGAGACGACCATAGTTGAGCTCACAGCCCTGGAAGAAGAAGAGCCGGAAGTAATTCCTCCGCCAGAAAAACTGCCACAACCCGAACCCGAACAAATCCGTACAGAACAACTATCTACGATTGACATAGTAGATGACAAAGATGTACAGGAGCCGCCCCCCTCACAAGATGACCTGAAAGATGCAAAAATTGGTCTTGAAAAAATAGAGGGCGTTGACTTTGGCGGAATAGCCGAACCAACCTCCTTAACCGATGGTACAGGTATTATAGAATTAAAAAAAGAACCGGAAAAAAACAATGAGCCATTTACCTCTGTTGAAATCGAAGCCGAATTTGACGGCAACTGGATCCGTTTCCTTGAAAGAACACTTAATCCCAATGTGCCTGTAGATAACAATGCGCCCGCAGGCACCTATCGTGTGCTAATGCAATTTGTGGTAGATGTGGATGGCAGTGTCAGTGATATCAAACCCCTAAGCAGTGCAGGATATGGTATGGAACAGGAGGCACTGCGTGTGCTGAAAAAAGCAAAAAAATGGAAGCCCGCTTTTCAAAATGGCACCCATGTAAAAGCATACCGCAAACAACTTATCACTTTTATCGTAAACCAGGAATAGCCATGAAAGCAAAGAGGCCGTTTGCTATTAACGGCCTCCTTTTATTTCCCTTGTGTTTACAGAATTACCTTTTTTACCCTGTATAAAACCCCTGCATTGCTTTGCACCACAATGGCAGGTAAACGGCTCCATCGTTTCATCCAGGAAGTCTGCATAATCCAGTGTCAGCTCCTCTCCCTGCCTGATATGCTTCAAAGCAATTACATTTAACCCGTCCACTCCGGTATTTGCTTCGCAGCTATGATTTTGCGGCGCCCACTCCCCGGGCTCCTGGTCCCACAGTACAAACACTTCTTCACACAGCGCATACGCATACCGGCGAAAGGCCAGTTGCTGGTTGTCGCTCCAGTTATCCCGCACATGCCGGTGCGTTACAATCCGATGCGCCTTCTCTTCCCCGGCAAAAACAATTTCCCCTTTTACTATATCCCGTGCCGCATATATGCCAAACCCGGATATGGCATTGCCCCGCATCAGGTAGGGTTTTTTCTTCCGCTGGTAGCGTGCTATTCCCTCCGCTATGATTTGGTTTAAAAATCCACTCTTTCCTTTCTCATCATACTTCAGGATATAATCGGCTGAGCCCTCATATCCATCCTCATAAAATACGGAACAGGTAAAGTTTATTTCCAGGAAAAATATTTCCCCTTTACTGTTGACACGAAAATCAAGCCGCGCATACCCCACCCCGTTAAAGCCGGTAAATATTTTCTCCGCTGCCTGTTTCAGCTCCTTTTCCAGGCTTTCATCATCGCAGGGCCTGTTGCAATCCGGGTGCAGTTCTGATGTTTTAAGTGAGTACGTTTTAAACTCCTTCCCTTCGGGAAATACGTATTCCACCGGCTTGTAAACTGTGCAGCTCTTACCATCCGGGTTGGCCGCTACCAGCACGGTAAACTCCCGGCCTTCAATATACTCTTCCACCAGCAGCGGGCCGTATTCATTAAAAATCTCCACTACTTTTTTTAACAGGTCCTGGCCTGAATGCAGCAGGGAATGCTCATCTATACCCAGGCTATCGCCCGCTTTTGCCGGCTTAATAAACAGCGGGTATCGCAAATGCCTTTCCACCTGCTCCATATCCTCCGGCTGCTCAATCAAAAAATATCCCGGCGTTTTCACCCCTTCACAGTAGGCTACGTATTTCATCAGGTCTTTTGGCGGGTCATATATCCCGGCAGATGGCCCCGTATAGGGCAAATCCAGCAAGTCCAGCGAATGGATAACATCAATAGAGGGTACTTCCCACTCCAGGTAGCCTTCGCACAGGTTGATAAAAATATCGTACCCCTTTTTCTTCAGCTCTTTCAATTGCCGGTAGGTGGTGAGTTTATTCAGGAAAACATGGTCAACTTCTGCCCCCGGAAGCAGGGCGCCTAAGTTTCTTGGCGGATCATAATTTTTATAATCCACCCCGGTGGTGCTATAGTCGGCCTGTAATACACAAACTTTCATGTTGAAATACGGGCTGTGCCGTTATTTTTTTACTTTCTTCAGCGTTCTTTTCTTCACGGTGGCCACCCTTTTTTGCGGATCGGCCATTTCTTTTTTTGCGCTTCTCCTGAGCGCATCCTTCAGTATTTCTGAAATAACAGTGGTGTAACTTACCCCCGATGCTTTTATGATAGCCCCGATAGAGGTATAATTTTCATCTTCGCTCAACCCGCACTGGGCATTTACCTCCAGTACATACAGTTCACCCGTCTTATCATCCATCCGGATATCCAGGCGCCCGTACCCTTTTCCGCCACAGGCAGCGTACGCCAGCCGGCTTACTTCTTTCAGGCGAAGTGACAGCTCTGCCCGTACATGCTTATACTCATAAAAATTTTCATTTTCCGGCATGGCCGTTTCTTCTTCATATATTTCCCAGAGCCGGTCAAAAGAGAGAAACTTTTGCGTATCAGGAAGTGAAGGATGAAAAACCCTTTCCACCGGATCATACACGGAGCAGGCTTCCGGGTCATCCGCAGAGCCGGTGATAAATGTTGTAAACTCCCGCCCGGTGATAAAACGTTCCACAAACAATCCGTCAGCCAGCAGGTTCCAGCCCCGGTAACCCCGCTCTATTTCCTTAATCCGCTCTGCAAGCGCTGCCTCACTATCCACTACATTTTTAACTCCCACGCCCATGCTTCCCCCGGAAACAGCCGGTTTAATAATCATTGGTGTGCCAATACGATTTGCCAGGCCCTTTAAAGCTCCCCTGCTTCCGGAAATGACCCTCCAGGCAGCATGTGGTACCCCGCCCTTATCAAA
>DAOLFO010000213.1:0-5838 GCA_035326305.1 Chitinophagaceae bacterium | reverse complement strand
GAAAGCGCCACCACCATGCGCCCCTTTACCACCGTAAGTATCCACAATGATCTTGCGGCCGGTAAGCCCGGTATCACCGTGCGGCCCGCCAATTACAAATTTACCCGTAGGGTTAATATGGTATTTAATATCGTCGTTGAAAAGCTTAGCGTATTTTTTGTACTTCGCCTTTACACGGGGAATAAGGATTTTAATGATATCCTCTTTAATCTTTGCCAGCATCTTGGCTTCCGTATCAAAGTCATCGTGCTGGGTAGATACTACAATGGCGTCAATGCGCACTGGTGTATTATCATCATCATACTCCAGCGTTACCTGGCTTTTTGCATCGGGACGCAGGTACCTGACCTGTTTGTTTTCCCGGCGCAGGGCAGCCAGTTCTATCAGTATTTTATGAGCCAGGTCCAGCGCCAGCGGCATGTAATCATCTGTTTCGTTAGTGGCATAGCCAAACATCATACCCTGGTCACCGGCCCCCTGCTCTTCTTTTTTCTTTTTATCCACGCCCTGGTTGATATCGGCCGACTGCTCATGAATAGCAGACAGGATACCGCAGGAGTTGGCCTCAAACATATATTCGCTTTTGGTATAGCCTATTTTTCGGATGACACCGCGGGCTATTTCCTGCACATCTAAGTACGCCTTTGATTTTACTTCCCCGGCCAGTATTACCTGCCCGGTTGTCACCAGCGTTTCGCAGGCCACTTTCGACTGCGGGTCAAATGCAAGGAAATTATCAATCAACGCATCTGATATCTGGTCTGCTACTTTGTCCGGGTGTCCTTCTGATACGCTTTCAGAAGTAAAGAGATAGGGCATAAAAACTATTAATTAAACAGGTTATACAAAAAATAAATCGGGGGCAAAGATAACCCCCGATGCAATATGTTGTTCAGTACAGACTGGTGATCGCTAAATTTTTGAATACACGATACGGAGCCTCATCCGCTGCGGGTTGGGACTGGGCTGGCTGCCATCTCCCCCGCCATGCAGGCGCACCCTTCCTTTACCGATAAACGTATTTACATACACCCGCTGGAGGGTGCCGGTGGCTGCGGCTGAAGGCATATACGTCTCATCCACATAAAACGGTGCAAACAGACGGAGATCATATACCGGTACCCTGTCATTCACAATATTCTGCACATAGCGGGAAATATTGAACCGCCAGGTCTTGATGGAATTGCCACCCGGGTCCTTGCTGTTAAAAGGGGATACCCCGAAGCCGGTAAGGTCAAAATTTCCGCTGAAATCTGACAGCAAATCATAAGGCACCGTCACATACTTCGATTCTGCTGCATCATAAGCATCCAGGTACAATGCCCCGGGCGGGAAAATAGAGTCCTGCACATCATATATCTGCTCCATGATCAGTTCAGCCCTGTGCACCACCCTGTTGCTAAGGCCGGCAAGTCCCGGTATTTTTATCCAGGCAAAGGAGCCCGGCGTATTTTGAATATACACCACATCATCCGGGGTGGTGCCACCCACAGATGCGGCCAGTGCGCTGCCGTTATGATCCCTCTCCACATAGTTAGCCGCCGCTGAAGTAGAGCTGTTAAAGGCAAAGTAAGCTACCGCCGTGTCCCAATCAGCTACCGGCTTATCTCCATTATCATCTTTATAGTAAATGGCCAGCTTAGTATTGGCCCCGCTCAGGTTGAAGCCCATCAGGGCATTGCCCCCGGTAGATTCAAGGGCAAACCCTTTAAATGCCTTACGGAAAGCAGAGTCGGAAATATAAGCCGGTATGCGCCCGTTGGCAGCGGTGGTGTCATATTGCAGCAGCCTGTTGCCAAAAGCATCATCCAGCCGGATACGCAGTTGCCTGGCCGTGGTGTCTTTGTATACTTTTACCGAGTCATCCAGCGTAGCGGGTATCACTGATGCTGATCCCAGCAGGGTGCTTTTCGGGTAATTATTTTTACGGATGATATAGGCCGTATCACCAAAATCACTGTATTGCGGTATTTCGTACACGCTTACCAGTTGGGGTGTTATCGTATCGCCATAAGTTTCCACGTAGTCCAGTATCAGCACGATGGAGTCCAGATGCAGGCTATCCGGCCGGTTAAGAAAAGTATACCTGTAATTAGAGGGCTTCAGCTCCAGGAACATTTTGGCATCCGTTCTTCCAAAAAAAGGATCGTTGCTGATATGCCCAAGGTATTGGGTATAAGAGCTGCCGTAATAAGCCGTATCGGTAAGTATGGAAAAAGTATCATTGAACGCCTGTACATCTATGGTGGTATCAAAAGTATGGATATTATCTACCGGAGGTATCAGGCCGCCGCCCAGCGTGGTGGCATCATTCAGTTTTTTGCAGGAAAAAAATAAAGCCAGGGTACTAAAAAGGAAAAAGCCAATAAGCAGGCCAGCATTTTTTTGTTTCACAAATAAATTTTATCCTGTTAGTGAAATGAAAGTCAGTTGAATATCAATAGCATTCGTCTGCGAAAATACCGATTCTGCCTGTTCAGCCTACCAATTCGCCGGTTTTTGCAAAATTTTGGCAATACCATCAACTGCTCAGGTCATGATATAATTGCAGGTAATCAGACAGGTCAGACTCCTCGTTGTACAGCAGGGTTTTCTTTCCCCGTACTTTGGTAAACTCTTCTGCCAGCTTTTTATCCACTTTGCCGGCACCAAATGTAATGGCATCGGCATAGGAAGCGCCTCCCCGCATCAGGGCAGTGTTATTGGCCTCTTTATATACTTCCAGGTCTTTATCTTTCAGCGAAGGATGGATAAGGGCCAGCTTCATAAAGTCGCTGCCCAGCTTTTCCTTAAAAGTGTTTTCGCCGATGGTAAATACGGTTTTGCTATGCGCAAATACTGGTTCCTTCTTATATACTGTTTTGAGATAGGCAGGTATAAGGCCGGTCATCCAGCCGCTGCAATGGATAATGTCAGGGGGCCAGCCAAATTTCTTTACCGTTTCCAGCGCACCCTTGCAGAAGAAGACAGTGCGCAGCCCGTTGTCATCAAACCATTTTTCATTTTCATCATGAAAAACAAATTTCCGCTTGAACAGCTCTTCGTTTTCAAGAAAATAAACCTGCAGGCGGGCACTGGGCAGCGAAGCCACCTTTATCTGCAGCGGCATATCATCATTGTCCACTGTTACATTAATACCGGATAAGCGTACTACTTCGTGCAGGCGGTGGCGGCGTTCATTAATGGTGCCAAAGCGGGGCATGATGCAGCGGACTTCAAACCCATTATCATTTGCCCTGATGGCCAGCTTATTCACTATTTCTGAAAATTCTGTCAACTCCAGGTAGGGCGACATTTCATTGGCAATAAATAAGATCCTTTTTTTTGCAGACATGAGCTTCCCTGTTTTGATGATCCGCGTTTTTGAAAAAAACGTGTGCAAAGGTACAGTTTTTATAAGGAATACGGCGGCTTCAGCTAAATTTGCGCTTTATTACACTGATTATGAAACTATTCAAAAGAGCCGCTGACCTGCAGGAACACATCAGCAGGGCTAAGCAGAGCGGGTTAAAAGTGGCTTTTGTACCAACCATGGGGGCATTGCATGATGGCCACCTTTCACTGATCAGGGAAGCTGCTAAAGATAATGCGCTGGTGGTGGTCAGCATCTTTGTCAACCCCACTCAGTTTAACGATCCGGCAGATTTTGAAAAATACCCGGTAACCATTGAAAGGGACATTACCCTGCTGGATAGTGTAAACACAGGTATCCTGTTTTTACCTGCTGTACCTGAGATATACCCGGAGCCGGCAGGTGCTGAAAAAAAACAATATGACCTCGGTTATCTTGAAACCGTCCTGGAAGGTACTTACCGCCCCGGGCATTTCCAGGGTGTATGCCAGGTGGTGCACCGCCTGCTGGAAATAGTAAAGCCCGATGATCTGTATATGGGGCAAAAGGATTACCAGCAATGCATGGTCATCCGGCGACTATTGCAACTCACGGGGATGGAGAGCTTTGTACACCTGCATATTGTGCCTACCCGGCGTGAAGAAAACGGGCTGGCCATGAGCAGCCGCAATATGCGGCTGAGTGCAGCAGCACGGGAAAAGGCATCACTGATATACCGGGCGCTGACAGGTATAAAAGAACAATTGAAGCCCGGAAATGTTACTGATATCGCTGACCGGGCCAGGCAAATGCTGGCGGAAAATGGTTTTGCCCCTGACTATGTAGCCATAGCCGCAGATGGCACACTGGAACTGGTGGATCATTGGGACGGACAGCAGCCTCTGGTAGCGCTGGCAGCCGCTTATACAGAAGGCGTAAGACTGATTGATAACCTGCCTTTAACGCAGGCCTGACCCCACTACCAAAGTAAACAGTTAATTTTGCAGCTATGGAGATCCAGGTATTTAAGTCTAAAATCCACCGTGCCGTTATTACCGAGGCAAACCTCAACTATGTGGGCAGCATCACCATTGATGAAGACCTGATGGACGCCGCCAACCTTATTGAAAATGAAAAAGTGCAGGTGGTCAATGTAAACAACGGGGAGAGGCTGGAAACATACGTCATTAAAGGCAAGAGGGGATCGGGTGTTTGCTGCCTCAATGGCCCCGCTGCCCGCAAGGGTATGCAGGGCGATACCGTGGTGATCATTTCCTATGCCACTATGGATTTTGAAGAAGCAAAAACATTTAAACCACAGGTAGTCTTTCCCAGGGAAGGGAATAAACTATAGCCCCCACCTGCCTCCACCCGCATGAAAAGAAGAATCAAGACCATACTGCAATACATGTTCTTCTTCGGGCTGGGCTTTTTCTTTGTATGGCTGTCTGTAAAAGATATAGATGCCGAAAAGTGGCAGCAGATAAGGTTTGCCCTGGCTAATGCCAATTACCTTCTTGTCATACCTGTTTTTTTTATCCTCATCGGCAGCCACTATGTGCGTTCACTTCGCTGGCGGCTGCTTATGGAGCCGATGGGCTACCTGCCTTCCCGCACCAATGTTTTTTTTGCCGTAATGGTAGGCTACCTTGCCAACCAGGGTGTGCCACGGCTGGGTGAAGTACTGCGCTGCACCCTGCTTGCCCGCTATGAAAAAATACCGGCTGATAAGCTGATCGGCACTATCATACTGGAACGCATGATTGATGCGGTGTGCCTACTGATGGTTTTTGGAATTACGCTGGCCATACAGCCGGGCCTCTACGGGCAAATAATCAACCAGGTATTCCATTCCAAAAATGAAGCCGGGGCTGACGATGGCGCCGGCTGGCTGATTCCCCTTTTATTTATTGCCCTTGTTTTTATCATAGTCATTACCTGGATGGTAGTGAAGAAAAAAAGCTGGAGCGATTTGCTGCGGGGTGTCCGGCAAATTATCATCCGGGTCATGCAGGGACTGGGCACTATCCGTCACTTAAGAAAAAGAGGACAGTTTATCCTCCTGACCCTGTTGCTCTGGACCCTGTACCTTGCCGGGGGCTGGATCGGGCTGCAAGCCCTGCAGGAAACACAGCAGTATGGTGTGCAGCAGGCCTTCACTATTTTATCGGCCGGCAGCATCGGGATGATCGTTTCGCCCGGTGGTATCGGCGGCTGCCCGCTGCTGATAGAAGGCACCATGATGCTCTATGGCCTCTCCCAGCCTATTGCCGCTGCTTTTGGTTGGCTCCTGTGGATTGCCCAGACTTTTGTGGTGCTGGTAGGCGGACTCATCAGCTTTTCCCTGCTGCCCTGGTATAACAGGCGAAAGAATAAAGAAAATAATAATAGCCCCCTTCCCCCTGAAATTGTGTAGCAATGGTGTATCAGCCAGCAATCGTGAATCGGGAGTGGACAACAGCTAACGGTCAACAGACCATAGCCGGTACGCTATTCGTAAATCCTAA
>DAOLFO010000212.1:0-5848 GCA_035326305.1 Chitinophagaceae bacterium | reverse complement strand
GGCTCATTTTTACGGCGGGGTGTTACTTTAATGGTGTTCACCATTTTCCCGTCTTCCATAAAGCTGCCCTCATATTTATACCGGTAATAATTAAGCGCCCCATCAGCAATGGGTGAGATAAAGCCACGGGGGTTAAGGTTGTTATCAAACACCGATACATTATTCTGATAAAAATTTATAAAGAAAGGAAAGCTGAGGCCAAGCCCCCCGCCGCTTTCGCGGGAAGAAATAACGCGGAATTTTATTTTGCCGGGCTTTGCGTAATCCACTTGTGTGACAGATTCGGAAAGAAAGAGGATACCCCTGCCTGCTGAATCAAGGCCGTCGTTTTCATCTCTTTCAATTTTTTGCCCGAAAAAACGGGTGGGCATATTGACAGAGCGCAGCAATCCCTTTATATACACTTGTACAGAAAAGGAGTCCACCTGGTTATTGTATTCTTCTCTTTTCCGTATAGCCTGCCGGATAATTTCGTACGCAGGGTCTTCTCCCCGCTTCACCACCACCTCGCTGAGTGTAAGCTCCTGTACAGACAGCGTAAAATCTATCTGCACATCGGCAGCGCCAAGTTGTACGGTCTTTTCTATTTTCCCATAACCAACATACTGGGCTATCAGGGTGTATGTACCTGCAGGTATCGAAAGGCTGTACTTTCCTGTGCTGTTGGCCGTAGTCCCCCTGGTAGTACCTTTTACGCTGATGGAAGCATAAGGCAATGGATTCCCTTTATCATCTGAAACGGTGCCGGTAATCTTCCCGGCAAAAACAAAAGCGCTGCTGCATGACAGTATAAGAGCCAGTAAAGTTCTTCTCATAATGGTTTGTTAGAACGAAAATAGGCGGACGGATGTTACAAAAAACCAAAAAGAGGAGAAGGGAAAGTGTGGGGGATGGATTTTTAGTTTTGAGGTCTTAGTTTTTAGTTGTTGGTTGAGGAAGGACGGACTTTATCATTTTGCGCAGCCAGTAGGCAGTGCCTGCTGCATAGCCCGTGCTGTGAAAGATGACACGCCCTTCCCTGTTGAGCACTACGTGCGTAGGATAGCTGTATATCTTGTATAATGCGGCTACCGGCCTGCCGGAGGGGATAATATTGTACTGAACCGGTGTGCGCTGCAAAAAGCTGTCGAGCGCTGTTTTCCTGTCGAGGGCTATGCCCAAAAACACCACCTGCGATGTATCTGCATAGTCTTCTGCCAGTTTATTGAGTTCAGGTATTTCCCTGAGGCAGGGCGTACACTGTATAAACCAAAAATTAAGTACGACTATTTTTCCTTTTAGCTGCTGCAACTGTATACGGTGGCCGCTCAGGTCAGTGCTGGTAAAGTCCTGCAAAAGCTGCCCGGTACTGAATACCCTTGAAGGCCGCGGACGGGGAGGCTCCGGCTGCCTGGCTGAGAGAGCAGCCGGCAATAACAGGAATACCAGCACAGCCCGGATTGTTTTCATAGCAATGTATTCAGCTTTTTACTTTGCAGTGCGGAGATAGCTGCCTGTCAATGCCGCAAAACCGGCCACCAGTCCGCCTGCCAGCCCTGTAATGAGGATAAGCAGAAAAGAATTATCGCCCACTCCGAGCAATTCACCGATACGGGCAGACAGGATGCTGTTGTTTTTACTGTCTATCCATGCAGACAGGGCCACCCATAACAAAAAGACCCCGAGAAACCCTGCCAGGAAAGAGGGAAAGGATCGCTGCCGGACTAATAACGATGACAGCAGCGCTGCTATGGCAATACCCCACCAGGGCAAATAAATACCGCTGATGAATGATAAAAAAGCGGTAAGCAGCAGGGCTATTAAGAATTTCATGCTTGAAATTTTAGGTTTAATTAAACGTGGAAACACCAGTATACAAAGGTGAAGTCTTTTAGAATTTAAAATGCATTACTAAGTATATTATCAGGCGGCAGGGCTGAACACAATAATAGCTTTTACCCGCCTGTCCACGGCTTCTGTTTTTTTCATTACCCATAAAGTATAGTACTCACCTTTGGCCCAGGTGTCAATAAAACTGTCATAATAAGGACTGCCGGGATTACCCTGCTGCCCTCCCGGGTATACACCATAAGCGGTAATCACCGGGCCAAGCTGCACCACCATGCGCCAGCTGGGACCATGATCTTCTTTGGTAGCATTAATAATGCCTGCACCACCTCCGATATTTATGTTGTTGCGACTGAAGGCAGGCAGCTTCAGCAGGTGCTGCACTTTTGTGCCTTTGTATGCTGCCCATTCCAGCCTCCCGGCTTCTTCGGCTTCTTTGAGACGCACAGTTGCATTCGTGAGTGAGCCGGTCAGCAGCTCCGCCAGCGTTTCCCGCCTGGGAGTGGCGATATCATCAATAAACCGGTAAGCCGTATCTTTTTTCAGCAAGGCTTCGGCCAGAGTAGTTTCTCCCGGCCAGGGCAGAGGCAGGCCACTGCGGTTTATTTCATCGCTCCATACCGCTTTTTCCAGTTCATTCCACCAGATAGCAAATACGGTTGCTCCTTTTTCACCGGGATCATTGCGGAGATTCCATGACTGAAATATGTCAAAGTATTTACGGGCGTCATCATTCAATACAGCAGCATCTGTACGCAGCAGGATATTTCTCACCATCTCCGCTTTGATATTATAATTATCCACCTGCATCCGCTTCATATCATCCGGCGTGGTATTAAATGCTGAATCAAGGTAGCGGTTGACTATATAACCCCTGTATACCGGGAAGGTATTGCCGGTATAATACGGATAAGCCGCATCTGCCGAAAGCTGGTTGGCACTGGATACATATCCCCGTGCCGGGTTTTTCATGTGCGGGTTTTCCTGCTGCGGGATGATGCCCCTCCACATATAGCTGCTGTCGGTGCCCGGCATGATGAAATCACCCTGCCTTCTCCATTTAGCCGGGAAATCACCCTGCTGCCAGATGGCAATATCCCCGTTGCGTGCAGCAAATACCGGGTTCTGACCGGGGCAACTGAGGTATTTTATTGCTTCAGCATAGTCATCATAATTTTTTGCCCTGTTCAGGCCATGAAAGAGCATCAGCTCTGATGACGGATCATGCGCCTTCCATTTTACTGCATAATATTTCCGGCTGCCTGCTGCTGCAGGAAATGTGTGATCATATATTACCGGGCCAAACACGGTATATGCCACCGTATCATACAGCGGCGATTTCCCTCTCCTGCCGATCACTTCCACCCTTTTATCCGCTTTTATCCAGGCGCTGTCAAACCAGTATTCCGTCATGGTGCTGTCGCGGAAAGTAATTTCATAATAATCCTTTACATCTCTGCCGGCATTAGTAAAGCCAAAAGAAATACTATCGTTAAAGCCCATGATGATATGCGGCGCCCCGGGAAAAGTAACCCCGTATGCATTAAAAGAAGGAGTGGTAATCTGCATTTCGTACCAGATAGCAGGCAGGTTCAGCCCAAGGTGCGGGTCATTGCACAGGATAGCGCTGCCGTCTGCAGTGCGGGCAGGGCCAATTGCCCAGTTGTTGCTGCCATTATCTTTATCAGGCTGCGGCAATATATTAGTGAGCGCCTGCAGGCTGTCTTTTGAGTAAGTGAAATATAATGAATCGGCTGAAGCGGGTGCCTGCATGCTGAATGCAGGAGCGGCAGGATACGGGTTCTCCTTTGTATTAGGCACAATAGGCTTTAGCGAATCCTGTACAGCCGGGTACAGCTCTTCAAAATCAGTAATAGAAAATGTATTGCGTGCATTGGTAAATGCGAGGTCGTCATCATGCCCTGCAAGATCGTAGCTGAGGTATTTGGTAAAGAGAGCTGTTTTCAGGTTTGTCCATCGTTCAGGTTTATAGTCGAGCAGCTTATACTCCAGCGGCAGCTCACTTTCTTTCAGGTTATCTATATAGGCATTTACTCCGGCGGTATAGGCATCCGCCCCAGCCTTTGCCACCGGGTTATCTTCTGTTTCCTGCAATGCCTTTTCGGCAGCATAGATCATCCCGAGGCGGCGCATGCTGCGATCGTAACGTAAATAAGCGCCTTCCTTTCCCTCACCAATCACCTGGCTGACCATGCCCGCAGCGGCAAAAACCTGGAATTCCATTTGCCAGAGGCGAAAGCGGGCATGTAAATATCCCTGGACAAAGTAGGCATCTTCATCATGCTCTGCAAAAACATGCGGCACCAGCCGCTCATCTATATATGCTTCCACTTTCCCCTTCAGGCCGGGAAAGCTGAGCTCCGCATTATAATCATAATCCAGCGGCTCTGCATTTTGCCAGAAGCCATGCTGCGGGCTGAGGAATTTACCCATCGGCGGAATGCTTCCCCATTTTTTATTGAGCACAATGATGAGCGCTGCTGTCAGTACGGCTGAAATAATCAAAGGAACAATACGCATAGACAAAAGATTAGCGGGATATGTGGTGAATGTTGGGGGGAAAGGTATAACGAATCAGCCATCAGGGCAAGATTTCAAATAACAAAATCTGGTTTTTCTGAATCTGCGAAAAATTATCATCCGCCACCAGTATCAGGGTACGGTTGCCGTTGGGCAGCAGGGGGCCAAAGGTTATCCCTTCAATATTGTCAATATGCCTGCCGAGGCTGTCGAGATCCAGCAGCAGTTTTTTACGCATAGGCGTAAATGAAAGATCTCCCTGCAAAGAAGGGAAGGAAGAAATATCCGTAGCCTGCCCTGCATCTGCAAGCCAGAGGCGCACAGCACAGGCATTACGCCCTGTGGAGAATGCCCGCTCTATCACTATGAGCCGGCCCGCGTCAAGGAACAGTATATCAGAGATGCCGTTTATTTTATATGCATCCGGCGGAGTAGCGGGATAAGGAACCGGCTCCACCCGGTACGCATACTCCGCCACCTGCTTTTTTGTTTGCACATCAAATTTTAAAAACCGTACCCACGCCGCCGTATCGCCACCGGCTGCCCTGGGGCCATCTTCATACAGCGGCTCCTCTATGCTTACATACACCGACTTGTTGCCATCAGCAAAGCTAAGCCCTTCAAACACTCCATTTTGCCGGGGCCCCTTTCCCGGCGAAACATGCATCCGTAACGGCAGCGGAAAACTGTCTTTGTAAGTGCCATCCGGGTGCATTACCCTTATCGTGGGGTTAAGCGCTGCCGCTTTGCTCCGCTCACCTTCACTGGTCCATACCAGTTCTCCTGTTATTTTATTATACCGCATGGCTTCCGGGTCTGTGCTGCGTGGCGGATAGTTGCCGCCTCCCGGCATTTGCAGGGTGGTGAATCCAAGCAGGCGCACCGTATCTATCCGATCCTTTACAATATCAATAGCCATGGTATAATAACGGGCCGGGCTGATCTCCGAGCGGTCATCACAAATAAGATAGTATATACCTTTTGCTTCGTCATAATCAATAGAGGAAAATCCGCCTGCCTGTGTTCCCCCCACAAGAGGGCGGTGCGGCAATACATACTCATCTAAAAAGCGAAGGGTAAAAGGGGCTGCATCGCCTGGCCGCTGCGCCGTCTTCTTTCCCGGGCTGCAGCCTGCAAGCAATAGCACAGCCAGGCACAGCTTTAAGCAGGAGTTTTGCATGAATGTTTTATTTACGCAAAAAAATATAGCCAAATGTATTATTAATTTAAACGTGTTGCGCTACCTCATAAAAGGAAGTAACTGGTACCGGATAGCAAGAAATAAATAAGCAGTAAAAGCTATTAGCCGTGAGTTAACAGCTTTTTGTTTTACCAGTAAGTAAAAAGGGGAAACGCAGCAGTTACCTGGTGGCAGCCAGCAATCGGGATCGGACAACAGCTAATGGTTACATCTTACATCATACACCGTACATCTTGCAAATCGTCAATCGTGAATCGGCAATCGAAGCGCCTGGCATCT